>NZ_CAUPYC010000043.1:0-35405 GCF_963515335.1 uncultured Paenibacillus sp.
TTTGGCGTAATGACTGATTACCAGTTACTGACTTGAACTGCATAGGTCATGTATTCTAGTGCAGCCATCCTATATTTGGCAATATAAAGATGTCGAAAAACAAAGAAAAACCTCCGCGCTTGTCGATGCAAGCCGGAGGTACGATATTCGTTATAACGGCGAACCGATCAGCCTTCTTTATTGAAAGGCGTGTCGGCGATTTTGATCGAGTCGGTCGGGCAGCCGTCGGATGCGTCCTGCAGATCGTCGTACAGATCCTCCGGAATTTCGGTATTCCCGGTGTTGCCGTCACCGTTGTAGATCACTTCGGCCAAGCCTTCGTCGTCGTAATCGTAAATGTCGGGCGCCGTAGCTCCGCATGCGCCGCAAGCGATGCAAGTATCTTTCTCTACCCATGTAAACTTAGCCATTAGTTTGGTCCCTCCTAGAATCGATCGTCAACCGTTGGTATATCCCTCAATCATCAATATATAATAAATGCTCGTCCGATTGCAAGGATGTGCCGCGAATTCGATGGTTTCGGATGCGTGTCGACGGGTCTTCGCCCAACATGCCCGCCGTAAGCACGGCATTCTCCCCGAACTTGTCCCTTAACGCGTCCATCGCGCGGATCAACGCCTCCTTTTTGGGCTGGCTGCTGTAATCGAACAGATCGAGCTGGACCGCCGTCTCGTCGCGCTCCTTCAGGCCTTGCAGCGTCACTCCCAGCAGCCGCACAG
Organism: uncultured Paenibacillus sp.; assembly: GCF_963515335.1. Classification (NCBI taxonomy): domain Bacteria; kingdom Bacillati; phylum Bacillota; class Bacilli; order Caryophanales; family Paenibacillaceae; genus Paenibacillus; species uncultured Paenibacillus sp. Next base: position 720 of record NZ_CAUPYC010000043.1, read on the forward strand.
GAGCATCGGCCGGCCAATGCCGGTCGTACAGCTTGCACGCCTCGGCATGTATGATGCCGGTCGCTTCGGTCGGAACCGCCAGCGTAGCCGACCTGGTGATCGTTTTCATCTCCGGCGTCCGGATCGCAATCTGGACGGTGGCGGCCATCAGCTTCTGGCGGCGCAGCCTCCGTGCCGTCTGGTCCGAAAGATTCAGCAAAATCCGATGCGCCTCGCCCCGGTCCGTTACATCGTGAGGAAGCGTCGTCGTATGTCCGATCGACTTGTTTTTCTCGCGGACCGGGTTCACCGGCGAATGGTCGATGCCGTTCGCGGCCCGCTTCAGCCAATGCCCCGCAACCCCGAATTGCTTGACCAGCAGCATCTCGTCGGCCGCGGCCAACTGCCCGATCGTATGCAGGTTCATGCGCTTCAGCTTCTCCGCCGTCTTGCCGCCGACGCCGAACAGCGAATCGCACGGCTTATCCCACAACAGCAGCGGTACGTCCCGGATGCGAAGCACGGTTATGCCGTTCGGTTTTTTCATATCCGACGCCATCTTGGCCAGAAGCTTGTTGGGCGCGATGCCGATCGAGCAGGGCAGCGACCATTCGGACCGGATCCGGCTCTGAATCGCGTTCGCGATCTCGAGCGGCGTGCCGAATGGCTTGGAGCCCGTTATATCCAGATAACACTCGTCGATCGACACCGATTCGACGAGCGGCGTATACTGGCGGGCGATGCTTAGAAATCCGCGCGAATATTTCCGGTACAGGTCGAAGTCGGGCGAGATGAGAACCAGCCCGGGGCACCGCTTCAAGCCCTCCCGCACCTTCATGCCCGTTTTGACGCCCAGCCGTCTGGCCGCGTAGGAGGAAGTCACGATGATGCCTTTGCGCAGCTCCACGCTGCCGGCCACCGCCGTCGGCTTGCCGCCGTATTTCCCGGGCTCTTCCGCCTCATGCACGGAGCAGTAAAATGCGTTCATATCCAGATGGAGCACCACGCGCCCGTTCGCCGGATAAGCTTTACTGCCGCCTCCATTACGATTGCCGTCCGCCATCGCCGCTATTCCTCCCCTCGGCCCGAAGGCTTCACTATCAGCATACCCCCGCGGACGAGCCGGGTCAACGTATGGGCCGCATCCGCCGCTATCGGCCGATTATAACGGGTTTCCGCCGCGCGTATTAGATGATATAATAGTAAATTATGAATTGCAGTAGGCATGCGAAGGAGGAGCGTCCCGCGATGGCTGGCGAAATATTCGTGTTTGACACAACGCTGCGAGACGGCACGCAAGGAGAAGGCATCAGCCTCTCGGCGGACGATAAAATCAAAATTGCCAGGAAGCTGGATACGCTCGGCGTTCATTATATTGAAGGCGGCAACCCGGGCAGCAACAATAAGGACATTGAATTTTTCAAACGGGCGAAGGAGCTGCGGTTGAATGCCAAAATTACGGCGTTCGGCAGCACCCGGCGAAAAAATATCACGGCCGAGCAGGACGGCAACCTGCAGCGCATCGCCGAATCCGGCGTCCCTGCGGCGACGCTGGTGGGCAAGGCGTGGGATTTCCATGTGCATACCGCCCTGCAGACGACGCTCGACGAGAATTTGTCGATGATCTATGATTCATTCGCTTTTTTGAAGCGGCACGCCATGGAAGCGATCTACGACGCCGAACACTTTTTCGACGGATTCAAGCACAACCCCGAGTACGCACTCGCGGCGCTTCGCAAGGCGCATGAAGCCGGCGCCGACTGGCTTGTGCTGTGCGATACGAACGGCGGCACGCTTCCTAATGAAATTCGCGACATCGTGGCGCGCGTTAGCAGTGAGCTTGACGCGCCGATCGGCATTCACACCCATAACGACTGCGAGCTGGCGGTCGCCAATACGCTGGCGGCGGTACAGGCGGGCGCCACGCAGGTACAGGGCACGATCAACGGATACGGCGAACGGTGCGGCAATGCCAACCTGTGCTCAATCATTCCGAACTTGCAGCTTAAGTTGGGATACCGCTGCATCGCGGACGAGCAAATGCGGCAGCTCACGAGCGCCGCGCGCTACGTCAGCGAAATCGCCAACGCCCATATGCCGGTCGGCCAGCCTTTCGTCGGCAGCGCGGCTTTCGCGCACAAGGGCGGCATCCACGTGTCGGCGGTCATGAAGGACTCCAAAACGTATGAGCACATTGCGCCCGAGCTTGTCGGCAACAAGCAGCGCGTGCTCGTGTCGGAGCTGGCAGGACAGAGCAATATCATCTCGAAGGCGCAGGAGATGGGCCTCGACGTGAACGCAAACAATGAGCATACGAAATCGATCATCGACAAGATCAAGGACCTCGAGCACCAAGGCTACCAATTCGAGGGGGCCGACGCCTCTCTCGAGCTGCTGCTGCGGGAAGCGTTCGGCGAGACGAAGGAAATATTCCGGCTCGAATCGTTCAAAATGCTCGTCGAGAAGTCGGCCGGCCAAATGGTCTCGGAGGCGATCGTCAAAATCAACGTCGACGGACAAACCGTCTATACGGCCGCGGAGGGCAACGGACCGGTCAACGCGCTGGATAACGCGCTGAGAAAAGCGCTGGTCCAATTCTATCCCGATATTATGGATGTCGTGTTGTCCGACTACAAGGTGCGCGTCATCGACGAGAAGGACGCTACCGCCGCCAAGGTGCGCGTTATGATCGAATCGACCGACTTCAACAACACATGGAGCACGGTCGGCGTGTCCGACAATATCATTGAAGCCAGCTGGGAAGCGCTGGTCGACAGCATCCGTTACGCCCTGCTCGGCTCGGAAAAGCAGGAGAGCGGGCAGGCGATGCGCGCACAACTGGGCCTGGTCAACCACTGACACCGATGCAGCCGAACAACAACAAACGGCAATGGAATCCGAACCTGCGGATCCCATTGCCGTTTGTTGGTTTACTGATAAAGATTTTACCGCCCCCAGAACCGTTCAGCTCCACTTTGCGATGAGCGACTCCCATTTGGCTATCGGGATCACACCCGTGACCCGTTCCCGAATGACGCCGTCCCTGTCGACCAGCAGCGTCGTCGGAAACTGCTCCACATTGTACAAATCGGTCACCGCCCCTTCCCGGTCCATAAGAACCGTGAACGTAAGGCCGAACTCATCCACGAATTGCCGGGCCTCGCGTTCCCTGTCATACTTGGTGGCGTTGACTCCGATCAGCGTCATTCTATCCCGATAACGCTCATGCAGCTTTTGCAAATCAGGCGCTTCCAGAATGCATGGCCCGCACCAGGAGGCCCAGAAATTGATCATCACCACTTTATCGGACGGCCCACCGACGCGCACCGTCCGATCGTCCAGATCGGGCAGATCGAACGCCGGAGCGGCGTAGCCTTTTTTCGGTTTGACCTCGCCGGTCGGCGCGGCGGCGCTCCGGTCTTTGCCGTTGTACTGGTACAAGGCGAAAACCGCGAGCAGCGCCATAATGATCAAGAGCGGCCATCGTCTCTGCATGCATGTTCCTACTTTCCTGCTTCCTGTATGCTTTCACGTCCGTTAAAGCCATCTTATCACGAGGCGGAATGGCGGTTCAAGCAAGGGGGTACATTAACAAACGGATTTCCTTTATCACCGAGAACCGGAGGTTGGTACCCATGCAAAAAGCGAAAGCCGGATGGAGCTACGGCGGCGGCGCGGACAAAGGCCGTTTTCATGCGTCGGAGTCACAGAAAGAGGAACAACCCGGCGGAGGAAGGAAATCGAAGTGGATCGAATATATCGCGCTCGCGACCGTCCCGATGGTGCTTGTGCTGGGTAACTCCATGCTTGTGCCGATTTTGCCGGAGCTGGAGAAGCAAATGGGCGTAAGCTCCCTTCAGGCCAGCCTTGTCATTACATTATTTTCCGTTACGGCCGGCGTATTTATACCTGTGGCCGGTTATTTGTCGGACCGCTTCTCCCGCAAAGCGATCATCCTCCCCTCGCTTGCCGTATACGGCGCAGCAGGCGTGCTGGCCGGCTTCGGCGCGCTGTGGGAATCCTATCCGGTGCTGATTGCCGCCAGGGCCCTGCAAGGGCTCGGCGCCGCGGGTACGGCTCCGATCGCCATGGCCTTGGTCGGCGATATGTATAAGGACGGAGCCGAAAGCGAAGCGCTGGGAATGATCGAGGCCTCCAACGGGACCGGTAAAGTCATCAGTCCGATTCTGGGGTCGTTGTTCGCGCTGATCGTCTGGTATGCGCCCTTTTTCGCTTTCCCCGTGTTCTGCGCGCTGTCCCTGCTCGCCATGATGTTTCTGATCAAGGAGCCTGCCGGCCAAAAAGAGGCGCCGTCCCTGCGCGAGTACGCTTCGAACGTCGCCGGCGTATTCCGCAAAAAGGGCCGCTGGCTGATTCCGGCCTTCATCGCCGGCTCGCTCGCCTTGTTCACCCTGTTCGGCGTATTGTTCTTTCTGTCCAACATGCTCGAGAAGCCGCCCTATTCGATCGACGGCGTCGCCAAGGGCGGCGTGCTGGCCATCCCGCTTGTCGGCCTCGTCGTTACCGCCTACACCACAGGCCGCATCATCAAGAACAACGGCAAGCTGATGCGTGTTCTCATGAACGTCGGCCTGCTCATGATGGCCGTCTCCCTGACCGTGGCGATATGGGGCGAACGCAACCTGATTCTGCTCATCGCGCTGCTCACCCTCAGCAGCGTCGGCACCGGCTTGCTTCTTCCATGCCTGAACACGCTAATCACGGGCGCTGTGGACAAGGCCCACCGGGGCATGATTACGTCTCTTTACAGCAGCCTCCGCTTTCTCGGCGTCGCATTCGGCCCGCCGATATTCGAATGGCTGGGAGGCATTTCCCGCACGGTTCTGTTCGCAACCGTGTCGGTTCTGTCGGCCATCGCGCTTGCCTTTATCTTCTTCCTCGTCAAGCCGCCGGCGCGGGCGGGCGGAGCCGCCTGACAGGGCCGCTTCTTATGCGGTATACTACCGATAGTCGCGAAAGCGCGGCAACCGTATGGAACGCTCCCGAGAAAACGAGGTGACGGCAGGCCGATGGAATCCCCATTGCATATTACAGCGGAAGCTTATGAACAATTACAGCACGTTTGCCGCGCCGCATGGCCGAACGAGGCGTGCGGCGTGCTGTCGGCGTCGCGGCCCGCTCATGGCGGGACGCCCGGGCCTGTGAACGGGGTGCACCCGATTCCGAATGCGTCGGGCCGTCCCGAACGGCGATTCGCCTTCGAGCCCGCAGCCTGGATCGAAACGTTCTACCGCATCGCAAAAAACCGGCAAACGATTGCCGGTTTCTATCATTCCCACCCGAGCGGCTCGACGCTCCCTTCCCTCGCCGATGCGGCCGGTTGGCCGGGCAGCCCGAACGCCTCGTATTGGATCGTATCGCTGAGCGGAAGGGACCGCGGCGCGCTGATCAAGGCTTACCTGCCGCAGAAAGACGCATCGGGCGCGTTAATGTTTACTCAAGTAAGCGTACAAATCGCCTAAAGTGATTATATTGCGTAAAAAAATAAGGGCCAAAAACCGCTGCCACAGCTTTGCCGTCATGATCGCATCCTCAAGCGCGTGGTGCCGCTGCGTAACCTCGACGCCGTAGCTTTCCAGCAGCTCATCGAGCCCGTAGCCGCTTCTCTTGGGCTCCAGCCATTTGGCGACCATCATCGTATCGAGCACGCGGTGCGTCAAATTGACCTTCGAGGTCCGCCACAGCGCCGCATTCAAAAACTGCTTGTCATGCCCGGAGCCGTGCGCGATCAGCACCCGCTGCTTGCCGGCGAATTCCATGAAATCGTGCAGCACCTGCATCAGGTCGGGCGCGGACTCGGCCATCGCGTTCGTGATGCCCGTCAACTCGGTAATATGGCGCGGAATCCTGCGCTTCGGATTGACGAGGCTGTAGAACTGCCCGGACGGCAGCATCTGATCCCCCTTCATCGCGACTCCGCCCACCGAAATGATCTCGTCGCCGCTATACGGATAAAACCCGGTCGTCTCCAGATCGAAGACGACCGTTTCCATTTCGCTCAGCGGCTGCTCCAGCGTCAATTGCTTGCGCTGCTCCCTCGACATCGAGCGGATAAAAGCCATCTGCTGAGCGTTCTGCTGGCCCAGCATCGAAGCGATCGCGGGCGTGATGCCTCCCATTTTGTATAAATGCCAGGCACGTCCGACGCCCTTCTGTTCCTTCATTTTACTCCCCTCCGCCTTACTTGAGCTTGCCGAGCGTCTGCCTCAGGACGCGGCGCTGAAGCTTTCTGCCGGTCAGAAGACCACGCTTCAGCTCGCGCGCCAACTGCTTCGTCAGCCGGCTGCCGGGCAGCTTGCCGCTGCTCCCGTACGTCCCTTCCTCCGCGAGAGCGGTCGTATAAAGACGAAGCCGCAGAAACAAACGGAAAGCGGAAGCGTAATTGTCCGCATCGTGCTCCGAAAGCTTGCCGGCTTCGCGCAGCGCCCGTATCCTCTCCAGCGTGGATGTCGTCCGGATACCGGCCTGAATCGCCAGCAAACGAATCGAATTGACAAGCGGAATATAAGCTCCGTATTTAATATCCAGACTGCCCGACTCCCGGCCGTACCGTTCCGTGAGCAGCTGTCCGAATATGCCGATCAGCACCTTGTGCCGGAGCGTATTCTCCAGCATCCTTCTCACGATAACCGGGTGATCCAGCGTGTCGCGAAAATAGTGCTCCTTCAACCGGTCCGACAGCGACGGATCCCCGCTTACGATCCGCCCGTCCGCGATGATCAGCAGATAGCGGACGGCCTCCCAATGCGCCTCGTCAAACCATCGGTCGAGCTTCTCCATCCAACCGCGGAGCGAATCGCACCAATCCGGGTTGGAGCTGATGACGTTGCCTTCGCAAGGCGGATATCCGACTTGCCGCAGCGAGTCGACGATGACCTGTGAGAAGGTGTGAAAATAGTGCCGCACCTGTTCCCCGTCCATCGATTCGGGGGGATTGTCGTACAGCATGCCGCTGTCTTGGTCGCTTGCCAATGTCTGTTCCCTCCGGCCGCCGCTGCCGAACAACAAATAAGCGTATGGCACGGGGGGAGAACCGTTTCCCGCCCGTGCCATCTCTTGCTCTGCCAGGAAAATGCAGCGCGCAATAAGCGCATCGTGCATCCCGTTCAGGTCGTTATTGAATTGTTCGACGGAAGCCGAAGGGAGAAGCGACTGCATTCGCTGTTGAATCTGATCCCGCAAGCTGCGCAGCTCACCGACATGCCCGGCGGTGCCGACAAGTCCGTAAAGCCGCGCCATTACCGGATCGTTCATTCGGCGCTCTCTCCCCTCGGTCGGTCTTGACGCCGTACCGCGAATCCGGTATCAGGCGTTCAATCTTTCTTGCGCTTTTTTCATTTGTTCCGGGTAACCGTAGTTGCCGTGCTCGCTCAAGTCGAGACCGATAATCTCCTGCTCCTCGGTAACGCGGAAACCCATGATCATTTTCATAACGCCCAGAATCAGGAACGAGGCGATCAGCACGAACGCGCCGACTGTGACGACCGACTCGAATTGAACCCACAATTGGTACCAGCTGCCCGTGTCGAACAATCCGCCTTGACCGACGCCGACTTTCTCGGCCAGCTCTTGCGTCGCGAAGAAGCCGTTTGCCAGCGTGCCCCAAACCCCGGCTGCGCCGTGTACGGAAAGGGCGTAAATCGGATCGTCCACTTTCATTTTCTCGAAAAATTTGGCGCTGTAAAATACCAGAATGCCTGCGATGAAACCGATGACGACTGCCGCCCATGGCTCAACGAACGCCGAGGATGCGGTAATGGCGACCAGACCGGCGAGCGCGCCGTTCAGCATTGTCGTGATATCGGCTTTGCCCGTCACCGCCCATGAAATCAGAAGCGCCGCTACAGCGCCCGCAGCCGCGCCAAGCTGCGTATTGAACGCGACATAAGCGAAGAAACCGTCGCCGACGCTGAGCGCGCTGCCCGCGTTGAAGCCGAACCAGCCGACCCAAAGCAACAGAACCGAAAGCGCCGTAAATACCTGGTTGTGCCCGAGAATTTCGTTGGCAGAGCCGTCTTTATTAAATTTGCCGATCCGCGGTTTCAACAACACCGTCGCCGCGAAAGCTACAAGCGCGCCCGTCCAGTGAACGACAGTGGAGCCCGCATAGTCCTGCGCGCCGTCCTGCGCCAGCCAGCCGCCGCCCCAAATCCATTTTGCCACAACCGGATAAATAATTGAAGCGAAGAAAATCGTAAAAATCAAATAAGATGAGAGCTTTGCGCGTTCGGCGAAACCGCCCCAGGCGATCGACAGCGAGATGGTCGCGAACATCAGCTGAAAAATGAAGAAGGCCGTCGTTGCGTAGCCGTCACCCTCGCCCGCCACAATCGGAGGACTGAAGAAGAAGCTGCCGAGTCCGAAAAAATCGGTGCCGTTCGGCCCGAACGAAATGCCGTAGCCTACCGCCCAATAAATCAGCGATGCCAAGCCCATCGTGAAGATCGTTTTACCGGCGACGTGGCCGGCGTTTTTCATACGGGTGGAGCCGCTCTCCAGCAGGATGAAACCTCCTTGCATCAACAGAACGAGAACCCCGGCGAGCAAAATCCACAGCGTATTCAGCCCCATGTTCAGCATTCCCGCGGACGGCGCCGCGAAGGCCATTGCCGGGAATAATAACGACAACGCTCCTAATGTTAGCAAAATTTTCTTGACCACAACGACCACTCCCTTAATGTGATGTTTTCTAACCTAGTGTGAAATACTTAATGTCATTATAGACAGAACCACCCGGTTTGACAATATGTTTTTTGCATTTTTTCGAGTCAAAGGGGTCGAAATTCTAACGTTCGTCTGTTTAATCAGCGTTAATGTTAGGTTTTAGTCCATTTTTGATGTGATTTTCGTCAAAAACAAGGCCGATTCTTCGCGTTTTTTCAAATATGAACGAAGCCGCACCCTCCGCCGCGGATCAATGCTTTCATTTATGTAGGAATATATGACGCCGGTCGCCGGACACAAAACCGTCACGTTTGACTGTACGGTTCTAAATTGGGTATTATAGCGGTAAGAGTATAAGGAACGGAAAGCGGGTGAGGATATTGGGGATAAAGTAGCGCTGTACCGCATTGGAGAATTGGCCAGGCAGGCGAACGTCAGCCCGCGGACGATCGATTTCTACACGACGATCGGCCTGATCGAACCGGTTAAACGGTCGTCAAAAAATTACCGGCTCTACGGATCTGAAACCTTGGACCGGCTCGAACGTATTGAACAGATGAAAAAAGAAAAACTCACGCTGGATGAGATCAAAAGCGTGCTCGACCAATGGAGCAAGGTTTCGCCCGAGGAGCACATCCACCGCAAGCTGACGGACCTGCAGCTTCATCTGACCCAGTTGCAGCGGGATGTGAAGGAGCTTGAGCCGGTCATCGGCCGACTGAAGCCGCAGCAGGCGAAGAACGTGTATAAACGCCTGATGCCCCAGACGGCCGCTTGCATCGAAGCGCTCATGATTCTGATCAATAAAGGGCCTCTTATGTAGCGAGGACTTCAATAACAACGGAGGGAGATACACATGTTATTTTTTTACCCGATGGATTGGCTCATTCTCGTTGCGTTCGGCATCTCGATCTGGGCGCAATTCCGCGTCAAGGGCACGTTCAATCGTTGGGCTGAAGTGCCGACCGCTTACGGCCTGACCGGTTACCAAGCGGCGCGCCGGATGCTCGACAGCAACGGCCTGCACGATGTGCCGATCGAGCCGATTCCCGGCCGCCTGACCGACCATTACGACCCGATTCACCGGGTTGTCCGCCTGTCGGAGCCGGTTTATTACGAGAACTCGATTTCGGCCGTTTCAGTCGCCTGCCACGAGGTCGGCCACGCGATCCAGCACAGCGTCTCCTACCCGATGCTCGTGCTACGGCACAAAATGTTCCCGATCGTACGGTTCGCATCCGGCATCGCGCCGTTTCTGCTGATCGCCGGCTTCCTTTTCAGCGCTTTTAACCTGATCGGCCTCGGCATCATCTTCTTCTCGGCGGCGGTCGCTTTCCAGCTCGTTACGCTGCCGGTCGAATTTAACGCCAGCAGCCGGGCGAGAGACCTGATGATCGCCGAAGGGTTCATTACGAACGAGGAAGAACGTGGCGTGGCGAAAATGCTGAACGCCGCCGCTTTGACATATGTAGCGGCCGCGCTGATCTCGCTCCTGGAGCTGCTGAAGTACATTATGATCTTTACCTCCAACCGGGAGTAACGTCTGGACATGAACAAGCCGCCTTCGACCGAAGGCGGCTTCTTTATGCTCCATTGCCGTCACTTGCTCCCCGTCAACGAGTCGGAGAAATAATCGAGCAAATATTGATGAAACACTTTGGCGACCAGCGGGAGCTTCTCGTTCGAGCGATGAATGAGCCCGATCGTGCGCGTCACTTCGGGACAGCTGATCTCCACCTTGGCCGGCTGGAACGGGCCGATCTGGAACAGCGCCATTTCCGGCAGCAGGCTGACGCCCATGCCGGCCGCGACCAAGCCGCGAATCGTATCGGTCTCTTCCCCCTCGAACGCGATTTTCGGCGTAAACCCCGCCTCCAGACACGCATCCCACACGATCGGGCGCAACGAATAACCTTCCCTGAACAACACGAAGCTCTCATCCTTCAGCTGCGACAGCTCGATCGACGTTTCGTGCGACAGCGGATGGCCGGGCGGCAAAATGGCGTACAGCTTCTCGGTCAGCACGATGTCCCCGCATATATGCTCCACTTTTTCCGGCAGCGGCGAGATAAAGGCGAGATCCACCTCGCCGTTGACGACGTCCTTGATCAATGACGGGTACATCCCTTGCTTGAAGCGGAAACGGACATTCGGATGCGCGCGCCGGAACAGCGCGACCACCTTCGGTATCAAATGAATGCCCAGGCTGTGCGGGAAGCCCAGCCGAATCTCGCCATGCTCCGGATCCATAAATTCATGAATTTCAACGATCGCGCGCTCCAGGTCGGCGATGATCGACTCGGCGCGCTTGAGAAACAGCTGGCCGACAGGCGTAAGCTGAAGATTTCTCCCTTTTTGCAGAAAAAGCTTGACGCCGAGCTCCTCCTCGAGCTGGTGTATCTGCCGGCTGACGGCCGATTGCGCCACATGCAGCTCCTCCGCCGCGCGCGTCACGTGTTCGCGGTTCGCGACTTCCACAAAATAATACAACTGCCTCAGTTCCATAACTTCCCCTAACTCCGCTTTCTTCCGCGGACGAACATGCCCATCATGACAAAACCGGCAATGCCGCCGCCGATGTGGGCCCAAATATTAATATTAGGCGACAATACCGAATAAATCAAACCGAAAACGAGGATCGTATAGACTGTTTTGCGGGACGCCTCATCCATCGCGTATTTGCGGAACACCGCCATGTACAGGTAAGCGCCGAAAATTCCGTAAATGGAGCCGGAAGCCCCAACGGACAACTGCTCGGAGCCGGCATAGACGACCGCGCTGACCGCGTTGGCGAGAATACCGGCCATGATATAGAAAAGCAAATACCGCGCATGCCCAAGCAGCCGTTCAAGCGGAGGCGCGAACACCAGAATCGAAAAGCTGTTGAACAGCAAATGCTGCCAGCCGGCGTGCAGGACGATCGACGTCGCGTAGCGCCAAGGCTGCTGCAAGCCGAACAGGTTGTTGCCAGGCTCCTGATAAAACATTCCCCACATGGTCAGCAGACGCCCAAGGAACAGCCAATCCGCGATAAACACCATCAGATTGACCGCCAGAATCGCTGCCGTCACCGGATATAAACGTACATAGCTACGGAAGCTCTCGTAGCGTAAAAAAATCATCGGTCATTCCTCCCGTTATGATGTACGTTCGATAGCGCAAGCGGTTCCGGCTCATCCGGTCAATGCCAATGATTGGACAATGGCCTTCATCTCCGATTATAATAAAGGACGGTACAAGCAATCAAATAGAGGAGGAAACAATAATGGCACAAGAACGCGCAGGCGTGGCGACGCTCAAAGGCAATCCGCTGACGCTGCTCGGACCAGAACTCAAGAAAGGCGACAAGGCGCCCGACTTCCGGCTCAACAAATCCCTTGTGGAAAGCGTTACGCTGGCCGACTTCGCCGGCAAAGTGAAGCTGATCAGCGTCGTGCCGTCGATCGACACCGGCGTATGCGACGCGCAGACGCGCCGTTTCAACGAAGCGTCCGCCGCCCTTGGCGACAATGTGGCAATCCTCACGGTCAGCGTCGATCTTCCGATGGCGCAAGCCCGCTGGTGCGGCGCCGCAGGCGTGGACAAGGTCGTCATGCTCTCCGACTACAAAGACAACAACTTCGGCGAAGCGTACGGGACCTTGATCAAGGAGCTTCGCCTCGACTTCCGTGCGATCTTCGTCATCGATGCGAACGACACGATTCAGTACGTCGAGTACTTGAAGGAAATGACCGAGCATCCGGATTACGAGAAAGCGATCGAAGCGGCCAAAGCTCTCGTGTAAAAAAATCCCCAAAAAGGGAAGCCGGGCTCTGAAGCTTATGCCGATTACTTTTCGGGGACGCCCATGTTACGGTAAATAACGGCAATAACAAAGCGAGCGGAGGCTTTTTAAACCCCGGCTCGCTTTTTTGCCCCCGATTATTGCCGTTCCGCCTTGTAAGCGGCCAGCTTCTTGTCAAGTGCGCGGTAAATGTCGAGTATGACGCGGTAATTGGAGCCCAAATCGCCGAAGGAGCCCCTGGAAGCGGAATAAATGTCGACTGCCGCCAGTACCGGATTGATGCTGATGATCGATACGGTAATGTCCATCGTACGCCCCGACACAGTCCGCTTCTCGACGACGATTTCACCGACCGATTCCACCTCGTGAAGCACCTTGTAGCCCTGCATCTTTTTCAGTGTAGAGACGACTTCCTCCCAGGCCTTGTCTTTGGACATCTTGTAGTAATGTGATTTCAACAGCGGATCTTTGGCCTTGTCCCCCGTCTGCTCATGACTGCGGATCAATCCGACCAGCGTGCGCTTCAACAAGCGATCTCCCCCTCAGGCATCTCTTTCTGCTATCCTATATGATACCATGAAACTAAATATGAGAAAACCTATATTGAGGCTCCTTATAAATGAACTGCCGCTTGAAAAAAAAGCAAAAAACTCCCCATCCGTCGTACCCCGCAGGGACAACAAGTGAGGAGCGGTCGCATTCGGCAAAAACCCGCCAATGCCGTCCGGCTATCTTGTTTCTGAACCCGCTCTCGCAGGTGGGTGATCGCAGAAGCGTTTTTGAAGTCCCTTTTCGAGGGCATGACAGCCGCGCTTCGATATTGGTCTCCCTAGAAACAGCCATTGGTTCAAAACAACGTATAAGCCGTAACGAACATCGCAGGATGTACCATCATTATAGAGTTATCCGGCGCAAAAGTAAACCTCGCGGAGGCCCCAAACGACTGAAAATAGTTGCCAGCCCTGGCCGCTTGCGTTTATTGCTTCGGTTCCTGCTCCGCGATTTCCCGTTCCTGCTGCTCCAGCTGCTCCTGGCGCTCCATCATTTCCTTCATTTTCAGGTAAACCTGGTAAAAGTTAAAGAACGCCATATAAGCGATCAGACTGCCGGTGAAAAACGGGAACAGGAAGGTGAAGCGCGTGCTGATAAACAAAATCGCCACCGAGACCAGCACCGTCGACAGCGAGCGGAACGGCCGGCCGATCGTAATCAGGATCGCATCCTTCACGAGCTGGAACGTGGACTTATGGTAATGAACGATCAGCGAGAAGAAATTAAACAACGAGACGACCAGCAGCAGCCCGAGCCCCAGAAAAATATAGGATAGGAGCTGCAAGCCTTGAATGCCCGACAAGTATACACGGTAATCGACGATAATGATGACGAAAATAAGCGTGTACAGCAAACCGCCCAGCATGCTCTTCACATAGTTTTCCTTGTAGCCTCGGAAAAACGTTTTCAACAATGGGGCGTCGACTTCCCCCATCACCCATTTGCGGACCGTCGTAAACATCGCGGACGTCGCCGGAAAGAAAAAGAACGGTGCCGCCGCGCCCGCCAGCATCAGGCTTGCCAGCAGCTGGTCAAGCTCTTCCACCGTGTTGTAAACGAATAACGGAACAAGCAGCAAATACAGGAACGGCAGCGAGCAGATAACCCATAATACGTTCGTCACCGATAACCGCATAATCCATTCCGAAATTTTATAGAAGCCTCCCATAAGGCCCCGCATCTCCATCCGAATCCCTCCGGTTTGTTCAGTGAAGAAAAAACCGGGACAATCCGTTCCGCGCCTATAGATGCGGGCCGGCCGGATTGTCCCGGTTCCGTCTTTAAATGCAAAGCTTACTCATCGGACGAGCCGCCGCGATACCCGCCGCCGCCCTGCGAACCGCCGCGGTATCCGCCGCCCCCGCGACCGTCACGCGAGCCGCCCCCGCTTCCGCCGCGATAGCCTCCGCCGCCTTGCGAACCGCCGCGGTATCCGCCGCCCGCGCGACCGTCACGCGAGCCGCCCCCGCGGTATCCGCCGCCGCTCCCGCTCCGGTTGCCGCCGCCGAACGGGCCGCCGGAGAAGCGGCGCCCGCTGGAGCGAACGTCGGGCCTGCGTTTCTTGGCCCGAATCGGATCCTCCGGCGTCAGCTCGATGCTGACGTCCTTCTTCTCGCCGGTCAGCAGCTTCATCGCTGCCGCAAGAAGATGAACCGAATCGTACTGCTCCAGCAATTGAATCGAAAGGCCCTTGTATTCCTGGATTTCATCGTTCTGGACGACCTCGATCAGGCGCTCCGCCGTCAAACGCTGCTTGCCTTCGATCGCTTCGGCGATGCTTGGAAGCGGCTTACGGGCGATTTTCTGACGAGTAACCTTCTCGATGAAGTGCAAATGATCCAGCTCGCGCGGCGTGACGAACGACCAGGCCGTTCCTTCCTTGCCCGCGCGTCCGGTCCTGCCGATCCGGTGAACGTAGCTTTCCGGGTCCTGCGGCAGGTCAAAGTTGATGACGTGCGTGACGCCGGAAACGTCGAGACCGCGCGCCGCCACATCCGTTGCGACCAGCACGTCGATGCTGCCGTCGCGGAATTTGCGCATGACCGCGTCGCGCTGGTTCTGCGACAAGTCGCCGTGCAAGCCGTCCGCGGAGTATCCGCGCTTCTGCAGCGCTTCGCTCAGCTCGTCGACGCGGCGCTTCGTGCGCCCGAATACGATCGCCAGCTCCGGCGACTCCATGTCGAGCAGCCGGCTGATCGCCTCGAACTTCTGGCGCTCATGCACTTCGATGTAAGCCTGCTCGATCGATGGGGCCGTTATGTTCTTCGGAATAACGGAGACGTGCTCCGGATTGCGAAGGAACTGCTGCGCCAGCTTCTGGATGTTAGGCGGCATCGTTGCCGAGAAGAGCATCGTTTGGCGCTCTTCGGGCACAAGGCTCAGGATGCTCGTAATGTCTTCCATGAAGCCCATATCCAGCATTTCGTCCGCCTCGTCAAGCACGACGGTCTGCACGTCGTCCAGCTTGATCGTCTTGCGGTTGATATGGTCGAGCAGCCGTCCCGGCGTACCGATAATGATATGCGGGCGCTTCTTCAGGGCGCGGATTTGCCGCCCGATATCCTGGCCGCCGTAGATCGGCAGCGTCCGGACGCCTTTGTAGCGGGCAAGCTTGCCGATCTCGTCGGCGACTTGGATCGCGAGCTCGCGTGTCGGCGTCATAATCAGCGCGACGATCCGCTCCTCGCTGACAGGAATTTTGTTGATGAGCGGGATGCCGAAAGCAGCCGTCTTGCCCGTACCCGTCTGCGCTTGTCCGATCAGATCGGATCCGGTCAGCGCGATCGGAATCGCTTTGTCTTGAATCGGGGTCGACTCTTCGAAGCCCAACTCGGTGATGGCCTGCAGCACTTTCGCTTCCAGGCCGAATTCAGCAAATGTTTTCAAACTTTCTCATACTCCTTTTTTCTCTGTGCGTTCTTCTTGAAAATATCCCAATCATTATAGCACAGTTCGGAATGTGAATACCAGCGAACGGTAATTGGGGAACCTAATTCTATTTCCCGGACGGTGCGTGCCCAGTCTCACACGTTCCGCGAAGACTTGAAAGGAGATCACCTCCATGAACGCCATACGCTCGGCGGGCTCGTTGGCCGGCTTGACGGTCGGCGCTTTCTTAATCGCCTTCGGCTTCAACCAGATGCTCATCCCTCACCGATTGCTGAGCGGCGGATTGTCGGGCGTCGCGATGATGCTCGGTTATGCAACCGGCTGGCCCGTAAATCTAATGTACATCGCGCTCAATGTCCCCGTGCTCGCCTGGGGATGGTTCGTCCTGGGCCGCTCGTTCGTTCTGTGGAGCATCTATTCCGTAGCCGCGGCAACTTTCCTGATGCAGTTTATCCCGGTTAGCCCGCTCGTAACCGATCCGGTCCTCGGAGCCGTGTTCGGCGGCGTCATATTCGGCTTCGGGAGCGGCCTGTCCCTGCGTTTCGGCGGATCGTCCGGCGGCTTCGACGTCATCGCGTCCATCGTCACCCGCAAGCGCGACATACCGGTGGGCATGCTTCTTTTTCTGCTCAACGGAGCGGTCATCGGCACACTGGCTCTGCAGACCGGAGACTGGGACATCGTGCTGTACTCCATGCTCTCGATTTTCGCCGCCGGCAAGGTCGTCGACCTCGTCCATATCCGTCAAGTAAAGGTGACCGCTTTTATTATTACCCGCGAAACCGAAAAATTGTTAGACAAATTGCTCACCCTTGAGCGGGGCGTGACCGTTATCCGGACAAGAGGCGCCTATGACCGCACCGAGAAGGATATGCTGATGACCGTTACCACCCGCTACGAGCTGGCGGCGCTCCGCAGAACGATCCGGACGCTCGATCCGAAGGCGTTCGTCAACATCGTTGAAACCGTGGGCGTGATCGGCGAATTTCGCCGGATCTGACCGGGGAAGGACGAACGGGCGCGGCGGATCGACCTATTTTTTTTATCGAAATGCTGGTATAATGAAAATGTCCCACAAGCGCTCGTTTCTAGCCCTGCGTTTTACCCGTATTCTTTGAAAACATTCGAGGAAAGGGTGATGCAAGATGGATATGGAAACCGTAACGTTATCTCGGATTGTGGAAAAGTTGGCGCCGGAATTGGTCCCCTTCCTTACCGAGCGGGAGCTGAACATGAACATCGTCCTTCGGGAAGGGCTGGCCGTGCTGGAGCCGGAAGACGCGATTGAAATCGTGCAGCACAGTATTTACGAGATTCAGAAGCAGGTCATGCTGCATTAACATGAGTGGATAGGGTCAAGGGCGGGAACGGAAACGTTCCCGTTATTTTTTTGGAGATTATTTTGCCTTTCCCCCTGCTTCCCCCTTCCTAATCGTCCTATGCCGCACGGGCCCCGCATATAATGGCAGTAACGGCCGGCATAGGCGAATATCGCTCAACAAAACCCAACACCGTTTTACAAATCCTACGAAATACCTGTGTCTCACACTCCCAATCTGTTTTATAATTTAGGAGACTAGAGTGATAGGGAGAGGAACAACATGGATTTGGTCATTGCGTTAATGCTGCTCGTATTCGGGGTTACGGGAGGAAACGCCGACCAGCCCTCGGGTGTCGCCGATATGCTGGCCATGGCGGGCAACCAGGGAAGTCAAGTGGCGGCGACGCCGTCAGGCGCGGTTTCGGATTCTGGCGCAAGCCCGGACGGCAAGACGAACGGTGCTCCCGCCGAGTATGTGAAGAAAGATCCCCAACCCGACGCTCCGAAGATCAAAGGCATTTACGTAACGGCGCACAGCGCAGGCGGCTCCCGCATGGAAACGCTGCTGAAGCTCGTGAAGGATACCGATCTGAACAGCATGGTCATCGATATCAAGGACGATAACGGCTATATCACCTATCCGACGGCCAATCCGGATTTGCTGAAGCTCGGCACGGCGCAGAAGTACATTCGCGACGTCAACAAGCTGATGAACCGGCTGAAGGCGGACAACGTTTACCCGATCGCCCGGATCGTCGTTTTCAAGGATTCCGTGCTGGCCAAGAAAAAACCGGAGCTTTCCTTCCGCAAAGGAAACGGTACGGTCTGGGCCAACGGAAGGGGCGAAAGCTTCGTCAACCCGTATCGCAAGGAAGTGTGGGACTACAATATCGCGATCGCCAAAGAAGCGGCGAAGCTCGGCTTCAAAGAAATCCAGTTCGATTACGTGCGCTTCCCGGAAGGCTTTGAGAAGAAAGCGGACTTCCTGAAGTACGAGAAGACGAAGGAAAGCCGCGTCGACGTCGTTGCCGGCTTCGTCAAGTATGCGAAGCAGCAGCTCGAGCCGCTCGGCATCCGCGTATCGGTCGATATATTCGGCTATGCCGCCTCCGTGCCGGCTGCGGAAGGCATCGGCCAGGACTTCGTGAAAATTTCCAAATATGTCGACGTGATCAGCCCGATGGTCTATCCGAGCCATTATTCGACAGGCTGGTTCGACGTCGCGAATCCGGACACGAACCCGTATGCGACGATCAAGGGCTCCATGCTCGATACGAACAAGAAGCTGAATCCGATCGGCAGCTTCAAGCCTGTGGTTCGGCCGTGGATCCAGGACTTTACCGCAAGCTGGCTCGGCAAAGGCAAATACATCAAATACGGCAAAGCCGAAGTGGAGGCGCAAATCAAGGCGCTGAAGGACACCGGCGTGGACGAATACCTGCTCTGGAACGCAGGCAACAACTATTCGCCGGGCGTCAGCTATAAATAATGCACTTATAGATAAATCCTTTAGAACGGAAAAGCCCGCACCCCTTCCCTGGGAACGCGGGCTTTTCGCTGCTGCTGCTGCAAAGACCTATTCGATCAAGAAACCCGAGCCGAGCTCGGGGCGTTTTTTCTCGACGATGGCGATCGAGCGGATCTCCGGCGTTTTGACGAAATGACGGGCGACGTGGCTCTCCGCATACGAGAACGCCTTTTCGTCGTTGTCCGCCAATAGAATCAGATGCGCCAGCTTCCCGGGCAGCTCGATTTCGATTTTGTAAAGGAACATGTCCCGCACCTATTGCGACAGGCGAAGCGCCAGGTTGTACAGCTCCATGTTGAACGGCTTCTTCGTGTTTACAACCTTGTCGATCTCGGTCGCTGCCATCTTGCCGTCGATGATGCCGCACGCCTTGCCGGAGTCGCCGCCCATCAGCTTCTGAACCGCGAAGTCGCCCAGCTTGCTCGCCAGAATGCGGTCGTTGTGCGTCGGCGTACCGCCGCGCTGGATGTGGCCGAGCACCGTTACGCGCGGCTCGATGCCGTTGCGGGCCGTAATCGCTGCGGAGATTTCCTGGCCGTTGCCGGCGCCTTCCGCGACGATGACGATGCTGTGCCGCTTGCCGGCCTGGAAATTTTCCCGCATCCGTCCGGCGATCGCATCGATGTCATAAGGCACCTCCGGCACGATGATCGTTTCGGCGCCGCTCGCCAGGCCGGCGTAAAGCGCGATATCGCCGCAGTGGCGTCCCATGACTTCGACGACCGAGGAGCGCTCATGGGACGTCATCGTATCGCGCAGCTTGTTGATCGCGTCGACGCAAATGCTCACTGCCGTATCGAAACCGATCGTGAAATCGGTGAACGAGATGTCGTTGTCGATCGTGCCGGGCAAGCCCATCGTCTTGATGCCGAGCTTGCTCAGCTTGTTGGCGCCCTGATAAGAGCCGTCGCCACCGATGACGATCAGGCCGTCGATGCCGCGGGCGCGCAGGACGTCCGCGCCACGCTGCTGTCCTTCCGTCGTCAGAAACTCCTTGCAGCGCGCGGTTTGCAGAATGGTGCCGCCGCGCTGGATAATATCGCCCACGCTGCGCAAATCCATCGAACGCAAATCGTCGTTGATCAGGCCCTGATAGCCGCGCTGCACGCCGTAAACCTCAAGACCGTTGAACAGCGCGCTTCGAACGACGGCACGCACCGCGGCGTTCATTCCTTGCGAATCGCCTCCGCTTGTTAATACTGCGATTTTTTTGACTGCTGACATGATGAATCCTCCCTGATAATGTAATAATGAATGAAGCAATGCCAGGAAAGCATGCGGGGCGTTATTGACGCTGCTTGGCGCGGATCCACATGCTGTTGAGCCAGAAAAAGGTGCGTGTCGCCGGGCTCCGCTTCATCAGGATGCCCGCCACCTCCCGAACGTCCGCCTGCTCCCTCGCCTTCGGATCGGACAAATACAAGGCAAGGAGGCCCTCGATGATCATGCGGTGGAACCCTGGCGCAGGCAAGCTGCGAACGTCCTCGCGCGCACGGGTGACAACCATCCGAAGACGTTCGAGCATTTCGTCCCGGCAGGCGTAATAATGGCAGAAATTCAGATCCCCGCCGAGCCGGTCCTCTTCCTGATCGATCAAATAGTCGAGCAAGATGTGCAGGCCGCACACGTGCGGAAAATAGACGCGGCGGGTCTTCTCGGCGTCCGCTTCGGTCAAATCCGGACGGCATGCTTCCACAAACAGCATGAACATGCCGAGCGTCGAGCCGGCGGCGGCGGCGAACTCGTTCCACCGCAAATGCGGATAATCCGAACGGTGGCGTTCCCACCACGCGGTCAGCAACGGCAGTCTCCGCTCCATTGCGATGTGCTTGTACACCTGCAAATCGCCGTATAGGCCGACCAAGTGGGAAACATGCGCTTTCACCCTATCATAGCCGGGCAGCATCGCCGCATGGGCCTGGCACGTGCGCACCAGCGCGTGCAGATAGCCGCCGTCGTCGCTTTCTTTCCGCAGCGCATAATAATCAATCGGCTCCGCATCCGGATCGACCGCGTCCAGCATGGAGCGGTGCAGCAGCCTGAAGTCGTCCGCGTCGAGCGAGGTGCTCCTGTCGCAGAGATTATCCAGATAGTCGCTGATCGTCTGCAGCGCCACGATCAACGGAATCAACTCGCCGCGCCGGTCGAGCCGCGCAGCCGCATAGACGGCCCCGCCTTCGCAATGAAACTGCTTTGTCGCTATGCTTGCCAACGCTTGCCGCCTCAGCTCGCCGTCCGGAATTGCCGAGGCCATCTTCTTCCATTTGGCCAGCTCCGCATATACATCTGGAAAAATATATTTATAAACCCGATACATAAGAAGGACCGGGTTCTGCGGCGCATGCCGCGCCGCTTCCGTTTGCACGTTCACGTTGGCGCCTCCGTCCTTCTTCAGGAATGGCGCCGCGTTTCAATCTCCTGATTGATGCGGTACCAGATATGCAGGTCGTTGATCCGGCTGGCCAATTCGGCAATATCCGAATTAAGCACGCAGGAAGCTTCAAAATCGTCCTCTTCGAAGAGCCGCGCCTGAAGCGTATTGATCTGCCGCTCCAGCGCAAAAACACGGTCCGGTATCGAGCCCCGGATGCTTTCCCATCTCGTCAAAGCCGCCGCCCGATCGGTCTCAGGGATGTCATCCCATTCACCGTCGACAACCGGCAGATCGATGCCGAGCCTCCCGCTCAATCGAAATGCAATATTCCCCATTGTAAACCTCCAACAAATAATGTACCATTTCAGCACATACAAATCCAGCACACGGATGAAATTGCCGCTACAGGAAGTGAGCCTGATGAATGCACGGACCGAATCCGCACACCAGGCGTTGACGAGACCCGGATCGATGAAAGAGACGGTGCTGCTCCGCGCCCACATGTACTTTTTTTATTCGACGATGGCCATGCTTGTGTCGTATCTGCCGCTTTATTTTGCCGACCGCGGCTTTACGCCGTCCCAGATCGGCCTTATTTATGCAAGCGGTCCCGCGGTGTCCATCGCCGGAAATTTGCTGACCGGTCTGGCCAGCGATAAATACAGAACGATCAAGAAGCTGCTCGTGCTGCTTTTCGCCGGACAGCTGTTGATGCTCATTGCCTTGCAGCAGGTCGAAGCATTCGGCTGGGTGCTGGCCATCATGACCGTGTTCTATCTGTTTCAGACGCCGGTGCAGCCGCTTAGCGACAGCCTGGCGCTGCTTTCCGCCGCCCACACCGGACGCAACTACCCGTCCATCCGGATTTACGGCTCGATCGGCTTCGCCTTTTCCGCCTTCGCGATCGGCCTTCTGCTGAAGGAGCAAGGCTCCGGCTTCACGGTTACCGTCATCCTGGCGCTGGTGGCATTGTCGCTCTGCGCCTCCTTCACGCTGCGGGATTACCAAGGCGAAGTGCGCAAAATGGAATTCTCGGGCCTCTTCGCCTTGATCCGCAAGCCGTCTATCGTCGCCTTCTTCGCAATCACGCTCATCCTGTCCGTCGCCCACCGGATGTATGAAGGCTTTCTCGCCCTGACGCTGCGGGAGATGGGAGCGAGCCAGAGCCTGATCGGCTCCGCGTGGCTGACCTCCGCGCTCAGCGAAATTCCGGTTCTGTACCTGCTCGGCAAATACGGCCATAAGCTTAAAGAGCTGCCGCTGCTCGCTGTGGCCGCTTTTATGTATGCCCTCCGTTATTTTCTGATGTCCCGTCTGGAGGATCCGTCCTACGTCATTCTGCTGCAGCTGATGCACAGCGTATCGTTCGGCATTTTCTTCTCGACCTCGCTGCGGTATATGACCTATCTCCTCCCGGATGAATTCCGTTCTTCCGGACAAGCCCTGTACGCGGTCGTATGGGCGGGCATTGCCGGGGTCGTCAGCGGAACGGTCGGCGGCTATTGGTTCGAAACGTTCGGACCGCAATGGTTTTTCATGACCGCTTCGCTGTTCGCCGCTGCCGCCGGCGCCGGCTTCATCGTGCTTCATCTGACCGGCCGGAACCGCTAGTCCTCTTGCGTTTCCCGCAAATTCTCCTATAATGAGATTGCGCGTCCGTCTCGCTTCAAAAGAAGCCCGCGGATGCGCGCGACCGCAGGAAAGGACGAAAAACATGGACTACTTGGCATTCAAACAGATCGTGCACGACCGCAGGAGCGTACGCAAATTCAGCGACCGTCCCGTGACGTCGGAGCAAATCCGCGAGCTGATCGACTGCGCGCGCTACGCGCCGAGCGATACGAACTCGCAAACGTGGGAATTCATCGCGATCGTCAACAAGGAGAAAATCAAGGCGATCGAGGACATGACCTGGGCGGAGCTGCATGCTCGCGCCGAAGCCGCCGAAGCCAAAGGGCTAAACAAGGAAGCGCGCCTGCTCGTGAAATCGTTCGGCCCTTACGCCACGG
Source organism: uncultured Paenibacillus sp. (assembly GCF_963515335.1). NCBI lineage: Bacteria > Bacillati > Bacillota > Bacilli > Caryophanales > Paenibacillaceae > Paenibacillus > uncultured Paenibacillus sp. Next base: position 23,841 of record NZ_CAUPYC010000043.1, read on the forward strand.
CATTCTCGGATGCGCCGGCGCTCATCGTTTGTCTGGCGACGCCGTACAACTCGAAATTCCGGGAGCGCATATTCGATCCGATCGCCCTGGTTGGCGAGGAGGTATGGCGCGAGGAAGGAATCAAGAGCAGTTGTCTCGCTTCGCAAAATTTGATGCTGGCGGCACACGCCATGGGGCTGGCCACCTGCCCGATGACCGGTCCGGTGCTGCTTGCCGAGCGCCCGATGAAGCAGTATCTCGGGATCGACGACACGCGGCAGGTCAATATGGTCATTGCGCTCGGCCATCCGTCGGAAACGCCGGGCAAGCTGCCGCGCAAGGAAGTGGACGCCATTCTGACGATCATCGAATAAAAAAGAGAAAGGACGATCCGGCAGCGGCGCATGATCCGCGCTCGGCATCGTCCTTTCGTTCCTATGACCCGGCCGATCCCCTTCCCCGTCTTTACCCCAGCTTCGCCATTTCCTCTTCGCTGATTTCAAAGTTCGCAAAAACATCCTGCACATCGTCGTTGTCCTCGAAGGCGTCCAACATTTTCATCAGCTTGTCGGCATTATCGCCTTCCACTTTAATGGTATTCTGGGGCAGCCAGCGAACCGCCGCGCTCGAGAAATCGTAGCCTTCCGCTTCGAGCGCGCTTTTCACCTTCTCGAAATCATGCGGATGGGTCAGCACCTCGAACGACTCCTCATTCACGATGATATCCTCCGCGCCGGCTTCAAGCGCCTGCATCATCATCGTATCCTCGTCCGCCTCATGCTTCTCGCGGTCGATCACGAGCAGTCCCTTCTCGTCGAACATGTAGGCGACACAGCCGCTCTCGCCCATGTTGCCCCCGCGTTTATTGAAGACGGCGCGCACGTCGGCGGCCGTCCGGTTCCGGTTGTCGGTCAGGCACTTGACCATGATCGCCACGCCGCCGGGTCCGTAGCCTTCGTAGATGATTTCCTCGTAATCCTCCGCTTCGCCGGCTCCCGCCGCCTTTTTGATCGCGCGCTCGATGTTGTCCATCGGCATCTGCTCGGCGCGCGCGTTGGCGATCGCCGTCTTGAGCGCGTAATTCGCCTCCGGGTTCGGCCCGCCCTTGCGGGCGGCAACGTAAATTTCACGGCCGAGCTTGACGAACTTGTTATTTTTAGCCTGATCGGCTTTCCCTTTGCGGTCTTTAAACAATTTGAATTTCATGCGTCTCGTCCTCCCGGGAATAATTCCACCAATCAGTTTATCATTACCGCATTCGTTCGGTCAAAAATGTTTTGCACAAAAAAGACTCCGGAAGTTCCGGAGTCTGATGTGCTATACGCTATATTATAAGAAGTTTCCTTGATCTTATAACTTGATTACGTTAGCCGCTTGCGGTCCGCGGTTGCCGCTCGTGATTTCGAATTCGACCGTTTGACCTTCTTCCAGCGTTTTGAAGCCATCGCCGGTAATGGCCGAGTAGTGAACGAATACGTCTTCACCGTTCTCAACTTGGATAAAACCGTAGCCTTTTTCTGCGTTAAACCACTTAACTGTTCCTTTCAAATGAACAACCTCCTAAAAATGACGCCGCTATGACGGCGAATATATCCAGTATACTCGCTGGACGAAGAAATTGCAAACGATTTGCAGCCTAAGATTTGCAGCTTAAGAGACAAATTCCTATTCGGGACAACCGATCGTCAGAATCTCGCTCGAGCCCGGAATGAACGGGAGGCGGGTTTCCGTCCTGCCGCAAGCGTAACCGAGAACGGACAAGTGCTCCATCAGCCTGCCCAAATCCGGATAACGCCGGAAGCCCAGCGTCGACAAAGGATAAATCCGCACTTGACCGCCGGGCTTGCATACCCTGAGCAGTTCAAGCGCCGCGTCCCGGTGAAAATCGTAGCCGAACTGCTCGCCGTACAGAAATAGAAAATGGCTGCAAAGCACAAGGCCGAAACGCCCGTCCTCGAATGGCAAGGCGGGCAGCGAAGCGGCGAAGTAGCGGTCGCCCCGGTCGGAACGCCCGTAATCTTCGGCGAATCGTCCCAGGGAGGCCTCGCGCATCGCGCGGTGATTGTCCAAGCTGCCATAATAGCTGTAATCGAAAAGCTCCTTCAAGCCCTCAAGCTTGGCCGTGGACACGGCTATTTCCTCCCGCGCCTCTCCGGTCAATGCTTCCGGGGATTTCGCATACCTCGGGTCGGCCGCAAAGGTGCGCAGTCCCCGCACCCTGCCGTCGGCCGTAAACGATGAAGCGCCGGCCGCGACATCCAGAATGTCTCCCTTCGACAGCTCCGATTCGCCGAGATCGAACATCCGCACGTATTCCTCGTACCCTCTGCACGTTACCGCCACACCCGATTGCTCATACTTCCCCTTCATGCTCATCTCTCCTCTTCTCGTCTCAACTGGTCTGATCCGTTTCCCGGATCATGGCCGTCTCACGGCCATGTAGTCATTGTACGACGGAACCGGGTTGATTTCCACAGTTTGGTTGGCTATGATGAGAAAAACACCTCTAGCAGCAAGGAGTGCCGCCATGTTCAAGAAATACGAGATCTATAAGAAAGACAAGTACAATATGCTTACTGTAGAGGTCCAGGGCAAGACGCTTATCGTGCGGGAAATTTCCGATCAGTGGGGGGAAGAATGCCATACCTTCGTCAGCCGGCCCGAAATGCTGCACTGGGCGGAGAACCGCTTCCGGGCCGAGGGGCTTGAAGGCGGCGAAACCGAGCGCGATTCGATATTGGAAGCTTTTCGTTCCATCTGAGGAGGAAGCCCACGTCCATGGACGCAACAGCCACACTCATCTTTATTATGGCCGCTTTTTCGCTCGGCGCGGTCGTCGTCATGAAGAAGGATTCGATTCCGGCTTCCATGAGGAGGGGCATCGCGCTGACCGCCATCCTGCTGATCGCCTTTGCCTTTTTCCTGATCGTTTACAGCTTCTTGACATTAGACTCATAATCGGCCGCGGCTCATGAAAAACAAGGCGGGCGCGCATACTAGAGGGCAAAAAAGGGGTGCGACCATGAAATGGCTTCCCTTCCTGCTGTCCCTCGGTCTGCTGTCCGCCGCAGTTTCAAACGCTGCCGCCCTTTCCGGCGCCGCGGGGAACAGTGTAACGGCGCAACCAAATTCAGAGCCCAATAGGAGGAGCCCGATGAACCAAGTACCGAAACGTTCCGAGACCAATCCCGAATACCGCTGGAAGCTGGAGGACCTTTTTCCAAGCAAAGCGGCCTGGGAGCAGGAATATACCGTCGCGAAGGAGCAATTGAAAAAGATCGGCGCGTATGAAGGCAAGCTTGCCGATCCCCATAAACTGAAAGAGTGTTTCGAGCTTGAGGACGAATTGTCGCTGCACGTTGAACGGTTATACGTTTATGCGAACATGCGCCATCACGAGGATACGGCCGAGCCGGCCAATATGGCATTGTCCGATAAATCGAAGAAGCTCAGCGTGGAAACCGGCGAAGCGCTTTCATTCATCACTCCGGAGGTGCTCAGTCTCCCCGACAAGGAGCTTGACAAGCTGATCGAGAACCCCGAGCTGGCCAAATTCAGGTTCACGCTGGTCGAGATGCGCCGGCAGAAGGCGCATGTGCTGTCGAAGACCGAGGAAGCGCTGCTGGCGCAAGCGGGCAATATCAGCCAAGCGCCGGGCACCATTTTCAGCATGCTGAATAACGCCGACCTGAAATTCCCTAAAGTAAAGGACGAGAACGGCGAGGAAATCGAGCTTACCCAAGGGCGTTACATTCAATTTCTGGAGAGCAGGGACCGCGACGTGCGCCGCGAAGCCTTCAAGGCCATGTACGATACATACGGCAAAATGAAAAACACGCTCGCCTCGACGCTAAGCGCCAACGTGAACAAAAACATTTTTTACGCGCGCGCGCGCAAATACCCTTCGGCCCTTGAGATGTCCCTCTACGGCGACAATATTCCGAAGGAAGTGTATACGAACCTGATCGATACGATCCACAAGCATCTTCCGCTGATGCACAGGTATATGAAGCTGCGCAAAAAACTGCTGAAGGTCGACGAGCTCCACATGTACGACTTGTTCGCCCCGCTTGTCGACGAGTTCAAAATGGACATCGCTTACGACGAAGCGAAAGCGACCGTGCAGGACAGCCTGCAGCCGCTGGGCGACGACTACCTGAAGGTGCTGAAAAGCGGATTCGAGGGCGGTTGGATCGACGTCTACGAGAACGAAGGCAAGCGCAGCGGCGCGTACAGCTGGGGCGCATACGGCACCCATCCGTTCGTGCTGCTCAACCATAAAGACAACCTGAACAGCATGTTTACGCTGACGCATGAGATGGGACACGCGCTTCATTCCTATTACTCCGACACGAACCAGGATTTTCGCGACGCGCAATACACGATCTTCCTGGCCGAAGTGGCGTCTACCTTGAACGAGGCGCTGCTCATGCACTACATGCTGGAGAAATCGACCGATCCGAAGGAAAAAATGTTCCTGCTCACCTACTACGCGGATCAATTCCGGACGACGGTGTTCCGCCAGACGATGTTCGCCGAGTTCGAGAAAATCATTCACGAGAAGGCCGAGGAGGGCGAATCGTTGACGCCGCAGGCGCTGTCCGAAATCTATTACGACCTGAACAAGCAATACTACGGCGGCGGCATGGTCGTGGACCGGGACATCGAGATGGAATGGGCGCGCATTCCGCACTTCTACACAAGCTTCTACGTGTTCAAGTACGCCACCGGCTTCTCGGCGGCGACCAGCTTCGCGAAGCAAATTCTGGAAGAAGGGGCGCCCGCGGTTGAGCGCTATCTCGGCTTCCTGAAGAGCGGCGGCAGCGACTATTCGATCAACATCCTCGCCAAGGCGGGCGTCGACATGTCCTCCCCGGAACCGATCAGCCAAGCCATGAGCGTATTCGAGGATCTGATCGGCCAAATGGAAGCCTTGACGAAGTAAATCATGAAGCGGCAGCTTTCGCTGTCCCATTGCAAAACCGGCCGGATGGCCGGTTTTGCGTTTAAATCATACAGAAACCGTCGGCCGTCTCCAAACGAGCACGATCGTCTTTTTTCAGGAAACAGGTGCCCCGCACTCCCTCTGAGCACTATCCCCTTCCTTCAGGATACAGGTGCCCCGCACTCCCTCTGAGCACTATCCCCTTCCTTCAGGATACAGGTGCCCCGCCCCCCCTCTAAGCACTATCCCCTTCCTTCAGGGTTCCACGTCCCCTCTAGTCACTATCCCATCGTTTCAGGGCTTAATTAAGTCGGTTTTTAATGGTTGGAGCGGTGTCGTCTCCGAAATGGATGCTCAGAAGGAGTTATCAGCGGGTTAGTTCCCGTCCTGAACGAAAGGGATAATGCTCAGAGGGAGTCGGGAGACGGGGTTGCTGCCCGTCCTGAACGAAAGGGATAATGCTCAGAGGGAGTCGGGAGACGGGGTTGCTGCCCGCCCTGAACGAAAGGGATAATGCTCAGAGGGAGTCGGGAGACGGGGTTGCTGCCCGCCCTGAACGAAAGGGATAATGCTCAGAGGGAGTCGAACGCGATCATAAGGGACGGCGAAAAAGGGGGATACCGGCATAAATGGCCGTTATCCCCCAGGTTTAACGCCGCTATCCCTCGGGAGGATAGAGGACGATCCGGCCGTCCTCCATCTCCACGCGGACTTTGTTGCTGTTTTTGAAGCCTTCTTCGATCAGGAAGCCTGACGGAATTTGCAGGCGGCCCGCTTTGTCGATGACGGCGTATTCGACGTGGCTTTCGGCTGCGGCCGCGCCTTCCCGCTCCAGGCTTTCCAGTTCTTCCGCATAGGATTGCCGGCGGATCATCTCCGAGGAGGTTTTGCCGTCACGAATCGCGACGACCCGGTCCACCTTGCGCGCCAGCAGCGGATCGTGCGTGACGATCACGATCGTGATGCCGATCGACCGGTTCAATTCGCGAAACAGATCGAGCACTTGATTCGACGTCTTCGTGTCGAGCGAGCCGGTCGGCTCGTCGGCCAGCAGGAGGCGCGGTTCGTTCGCCAGCGCGATGGCGATCGCGACGCGCTGCTGCTCGCCGCCGGACAATTCGCTGAGCCGGTTTTTCATCCGATGCCCCAGCCCGACGGCTTCCAGCAGCTCAATGGCCCAGGCTCGCCGACGCCGGCCCTTGAGCAGAATGGGAAGCTCGACATTTTCCAACGCGGTCAGATACGGAATGAGGTTACGGGCATTGTTCTGCCAGACGAAGCCGACGCTCTCCCGCTTGTAACGAACGAGATCCTTCTCCGTGAACGCCAGAAGATCCTTGCCGTCGACGGCAAGCTTGCCGGCAGACGGCCTGTCTAGGCCGCCCAGCATGTTAAGGAGCGTCGATTTGCCGCTGCCGCTGTTCCCGATGATCGCCATAAGCTCGCCTGCTTCCACACGCAAGTCCAGCCCTTGGAGCGCGACCACTTCCAAGTCCTTCGTCTTATAAATTTTGACCAGCCCGTCGCAATGAATCATCCGCTTACTCCTCTCCCAGCTTCAACGCCTGGCTGATTTTGACGCGCGACAGCCGGTATCCGAGCACGCAAAGCCCGACCGTCAGCATGACGGCCACCATGCCGTACAGCTGCACATAATCGCCGAGCCGGAATACGATATCGAACGGCGGCACCTGCTCCGCCGGATTGAACGACAGCTCAAAGAGCGGAACGAACAAACGGCTGACGACATTGCCGGTCAATACCCCGATCATCACGGCCGCGCCGGAGGTCAGCAGCTGCTCGCTGATCAGCATGCCGATAATTTGCCCGAACGGGATGCCCATGGCCCGAAGCACGCCAAACTGAAGCGTTCTGCCCGACAAGGACAGGATCCAGAAAATGAGGAAGCCGAGAAAGCTGATCAGCATTGAAATGACGAAGCCCAGCGTCATCACGCCGTTAATGGCCAGCCTGAACGGATCGTTCTTCGATCGGATCAATTCCTGCGTCCCGTCGCGCAGCTCGGTGATCGGGATGTTCCGCTCCGCAAGCGATTCATACAAGCTGGAGCTGGACGCCCCGTCCTTGAGCTTCAGCCAGACCTGATAAGGCTCGAGAGCCAGCCTGTTCTGAATGGATTCCAGATGGCCCACGATTAATCCGGGCGGCCCTTGGGCTTCCGGCTTCGGATTCGGATTCCAGCCCGGCCAGTAGTCGACGATTCCATACACGGTGAACAGCGCTTGGTCAAGGCCTTCCCAACCGACGTAAATACCGTCGCCGGGCTTGAGCTTATATTCGTCGGCCAGCGATTGCGAGATCAGCACGGCTTTCGGATCGGAAGAGAGCAGATTCAAATACTCGTTGATATGGCGGCCGAGCAGTCCCGGCTGCATCCACGCCGTCTGTCCGAACTCATACGTGTTGATGCCGTACAAAGTCGCGGTCCCGTTGCCTGCCGCCGCGCTGAATGAGGTGTCGTCCTTAATGAATACGCGGGCGGCCGACTCGACGCCTTCCAGCTCCGTCATCGGCAAGAACGGCGGCTCGGTGTATTGGACCCGCTTCTTGACGACCGGTTCGCTTTCCTGGGCGGGCGCCGGTCCACCGGCCGGAGCCGGAGGCCCCGGCGGAGGCGCGTCGTTCATCCAGTGCGTCGTAAGCGCCACGTCGGCTCCTACCCCGTAGCGGATTTTGCTCTCCATATTGCCGTTGATCGTCCTTGCCGCGCCGGCGCTGTACAAGCCCATCGCGACGGTCATAATGAGAAACACTTTAATGGTCAAATACTGGCCGGAAGACCGGCTGATTTGCACAAGCGTCGAGTATAACGCCGGCGGCCACCATTTGCGTCCCGCCCCGTACAACAGCCGGATAAACCACGGATAAACCCTGAGCACGAGCAAACCTCCGCCGAGCGCGAACAAGGCCGGCATCAGGAACAGCAAAGGATCCACCTGCAGCGATCCGGCCTCGAGCGCAAGCGCGCGCATTTCGTCCATCCGCTTGTTGAAGCCGTAAAGCAGATAAACCGCCGCCCCGACCAAAATAACGTCAAGGCCGATTTTGTGCCAGAACGACATTTTGTCCAGCCGCGCCATTTTCTGTTTGTGCCCGACTATGGACACGCGCGTTGCCCGGAAAGCCGGTATTAGCGTCAATACGATGGCGCCGAAGACGGCGGCCGCGGCGATGCGGTACACGCCGCCGTCCAGTACGACCTCGAGCGCCGAGCGGTCGACGAACGACATGAATCCGTCCGAGGCGCCCAGCACCTTTGTGAAAAGGACGCCGAGCGGCGGACCGGCAGCCAAGGCCGACAGCCCGAGCAGCAGTCCCTCCGCGGCGTAGGCCAGCATGATTTGCAGGCGGCTGGCTCCGCGGCTTCGCAGCACGGCGATTTCGGTCTTCTGCCGCTCGATGATCAGGTTCGAGGTCATGTACAGATAGAAGGCCAGCATGAACATAACCGGCGCATAGAGGGCAAGCAGCGTACGGTCCAACCGCTCTTTTTTCGCCAAATAGGTCCCGATCGTCTCAAGCGCCGGAATATCCATCTCCGCGTTATAAGAGAAGCGGGACTGCAAATACCGCTTCATCCCTTCGGCCTGTGCGACGAAGGTGTCGATCCCGCCCGTGCTCAGCTGGGTGTAGTCGAGCGCAAGCGCGTAACGGACACCGCTCACCTTCGCTTTGCCGCCGAGCAGAAATTCGCTTTCGAATGTCTCCAGCGGCATATAAAGCGACGATTTGAAATCGTCCAGCGGAAAAGGCAGATAAGGATCGCCCTCCGGCGACGCGTCGACGATGCCGACCGGCAGCATCCGGTAGGTCTGACCCGTCGTCCGGTTCAAGCCGGTGATTTCTTCGTTCAGATCGCGCTTGAGCTTGATCAGGTACGACTGGGTAACAAGCACCTCGTATACGCCGTCGCTGCGCGCGGGATCCGGCAGCCGCCCGTCCACAAGCCGCACCCGCTTGTCAAAATCCGAAACAGCGCGTAAATTCCCCGTCACATCGCGCTTTTTCTCCTCATCGGTGGCGTCGGCGCCGTACATCTTCATCGAAGGCGTAGAGCGGTTGATATAATACGATTTCATGTCGAGGTTCACGCGTCCGGCGAAGCCCAGCACATAGCTGTCGCTGTTCGCAATCGTGTCCGCCAGCTTTGCCGGATTATTTAAGCCGGAGGTGTTCAACGTGACCCTCAGCTGTCCCGGATAAATGTTTCTCGCCGCCTGCATCTGCTGCAGCTCTTTGTACAAGGTCCGCTGCAAAATCGCGCTCGAATAAAGCGGCATCGAGCTGAACAACGCGACGCATACGGTCAAGCCGAACCACAGATTCAACTGCAGCCACTTGTTGTTCGCCATTTTGCGCAAAATCATCGTCCATAAGGCCAAAACCCGCTCCCCCTCCTCTTAGGCGCCGCCGGAGAGGCTTCTCCGCCGACGGCCGCTGACGGCTAGTTGTTCATGATGACCTGTTGGCCTTCCTCCAGGCCGCGGACGATTTCAACCTCGGTGGCGGTTTTCAATCCGACTTCGACATCCACCTCGATCCGCCGCTCCCCTTCCGCGATTTGCACGTACTCCCGGCCCAAATAATTGCGGACGCCCGAGCGGGGAAGCACGATAACATTTTCCCTTTTCTCAAGCGCAATCTGAAAATCGGCGGATTCACCCATCAGAGCGCCCTTGATCGGTTTGACAAGGCCCAGCACGAGAGTGGTGGCATTTTTCTCCGCCAGCTGCTTATCCGGCACCATCGGCGCATTGGACGGCGCCTGCAGCACTTTGGCTTCGTATTGCTGATTGTCGTATGTAACCGCGGCCGCCATATCCGGCTGTACGGCCAGCAAATCCTTCGCCGACGTCGCTTGATAAGTCAGCTTCACCTGGGCAGGGTCCGCGATCGTAACGATCGGCTGGTAGCCCGTGACGGCGTCGCCGGCCTTCAATTCGGCCAGGAACGTGACGCGTCCGGTGAACGGGGCAACAATCCGCGATTTCGATAGCTGGTCCTCCAGCGAGCCGAGCGTTATCCGCTCGCGTTCAACGTCGATCTGCCGCAGCCGCAGCTCAGTGCCGCCTAACCCGTCGCTCTTCGCCTGCGCGTGCAAAATCTCCGCCCGTTCCACGTTGAGCCGCTGCAGCCTCGTCCGCAGCTCCAGATCGCCGACATCGAGCTCGACGATCGGCTGGCCGGCCTTCACGTCATCGCCCACATTGACGAGAATCGTCTTGATTCTTCCGCCCGATTCCTTGAAATACAAAGATTCGGTTTTACTGGATGCGAAAACGGCCGTTCCTTTCAAATAAGTCTGGATGTTGCCCCGCGCCGCTTCGACGACGTCGAATGTCTCCGTCTGCGGCTTGACGAGCGGCGGAGCAAGCGCTTCCTCTTCTTTCGGAAGCATCGAGCAGCCGGCCAATAAAGAAACGGCCATGAGGGCGACGGCCGCCTTACCGGCCCAGCGGCGATAAAGTCTCGTCCGATTGTTCGGCAATGGTCCCATCCTCCAATGAAATGACTTGGTCGACTAACTCCATAACGCCGGGATCATGCGTCGTCATGACGACCGTCATGCCCAGCCGTCTGACGAGATCCCGAAATACTTTAATGATCTGCAGCCCCATTTTGCTGTCCAGTTCGGCTGTCGGCTCGTCCGCGATAAGCAGGACCGGCTCGTGCGCGATCGCCCTCGCGATCGCCACCCGCTGCTGCTCGCCGCCGGAAAGCTCGGTCGGCCGGTGCTTCATCCGCTCCCGCATGCCGACCCGTTCCAGCGCCCGTTCCGCCGTTTCCTTATTTCCCTTCAGGCCGGCGACACGCATGCCGAATTCGACGTTCTCATAGGCGGACATCAGCGGCACCAGCCCGAACGACTGAAACACAAGCCCGATCTGTTTGCGGCGATGGGCGCTCCTTTGCTTCTCCGACCATGCGGTCATGTCCCGGCCTTCGAAATAAACGCACCCCTCCGTCGGCTCGTCCAACGCGCTCAAAATATTAAGCAGCGTCGTCTTGCCCGAGCCCGAACGGCCGACCAGCGCCACGATTTGACCTCTGCGGATTTCCAGATTGATGTCCTTGAGCGCCGTGACGGCTCCGGTTCCTTTGCCGAACACGCGCTTGATGCCGGCCGCCCTCAGGATGATGTCTCTATCGTTGCTCCGCGCCGTTTCCATTTGCTTCCGCAAGCAGCCGCCCCCTTTTCGCTCCCCAAAAATGTATGCGCTAACAAAGATGAATAATAATTGCGCTTATCCATAAAAAGAATAGGTGCACCGCTCTTCTGTGTCAATCGTCATCGGCTACAAAAAAATACAGCCGATTTCCCAAAACTGCGGGAGCCGGCTGTTCATTTTGGTTGAATGTAAACGACGTCAGCCTGTTAACCATAGGCCCAGCCCGGCTGCGACGGCGCCGGCTACGGCGGATGCGCACAGGTTGACGAGGTCGTTCGTCATCAGGCGCAGCCCCCGCACCTGCTCGGCAGGCGCGCCGCAATGCACGGCGCGCTCCGTCTCGCTGCCGCAGGCCCGGCAGCGGTACATCGCCTGTACGGTCGCGCCGAGCACGGAATCGGCGAAGGCGCCGGCCAGGCCGGCGGCAGCGGCCACGACGACGAGCAAGGC
>NZ_CAUPYC010000044.1:0-33512 GCF_963515335.1 uncultured Paenibacillus sp.
CCCTTGATATACATGGGTTCCGGGATTTTCAGCATCGTGCTGTGAATATTTCAGGCTTTAGATTATTCCTAAAGATAAAACCTGTGAATGGGGCAACAGTCGGTGACGCTGCATGATTTATTTAACCCTAACTGGATGGGACATATTGCTCAAGGGCATAGCATCAGCTTTATGCAGCGGGGCGACCGGCCCTAATTAGGCGTCTCTGTTAATGGATCGAAAATTTGTCAGTATACTTTCGGGAAAAGGCCGACAAATGAGCATAACTTTTTCACAGCACAAAAAAACGGCATCTCTGCCGTTTTGATTTAAGGTGTTGGTGGAGAATAGGGGGATCGAACCCCTGACCTCATCGCTGCCAGCGATGCGCTCTCCCAGCTGAGCTAATTCCCCAAGAATTTCTAATCAAAGCCTGATAGATTCGGTTTGTCGCAACAAAAATGATAATAGCACACGCCGGGGCCGGGTGTCAACCATGCCCTAGCGTTATTTTGTTAGCAAGCACTCCGTCCCGTGTACTAACGGTAAATGAACCGCGGGGAGCGATGAATAATCCTCGGAAACGAAGCTTGTACTGATGCGTAGTTTCAATTTCAATGGGGATGCCGTGAGCGCACGCGGCCGGCAAACGACCGCGACAAAGCAACGGCATAAAAGTTTTAATAAAACGAAAAAACGGCTATTTCGTCAGGGGCTGCTCCACGGCTCCCTGGCCTATACGGCCTTCCGGCTCGCCGCCTGCACGGGTCGTTCTCGGCCTGTCTGCCGCGCAGCACAGCGGTCAAACGATTTTTGCCGTTTTCATAGCAGCTCAGCCCGTGTTATCCCCAAGCGTATGCTTGGACAACAGGTTGTTCAGCTCCTTCATAAACATATTGATGTCCTTGAACTGCCTATACACGGACGCGAACCGCACGTAGGCGACTTCGTCGACGGGATACAGCTGCTCCATGACGGATTCGCCGATTTCACGGCTTTCGACCTCGGCGTTGGCCGTCGTCCGGATCTCCTTTTCCACTTCGGATACGATAACCTCGAGCCGCTCCACCGATACCGGACGCTTCTCGCAGGCTCGGATCAGGCCGCGCAATATTTTGTCGCGGCTGAATTCCTCGCGGCTGCCGTCCTTCTTGATCACGATCAGCGGCGTTTCCTCGATCATCTCGAACGTCGTGAACCGGCGGTTGCATTTCTCGCACTCGCGGCGGCGGCGGATCGATTTATTCTCGTTGGCCGGCCTCGAATCAAGCACCTTCGTTCCGGAATAATCGCAATATGGACACTTCATCGGTTCGCTGAACCCTCCAATCGGATGCTCGACCGGCCGGGATACGCCCTTCTTGTCGATACTGGGATTAATTCCCCATCCGTTTCTGTAATGATCTTAGAAAATACGAGCATAATACTGTTACCAACCGCAAGGAGGTGAACTGCAATGTCTGGAGGAGGAAGCAACCGTAACAACAACACATTGGTCGTGCCGCAAGCGAACTATGCGCTGGACCAAATGAAGTTTGAAGTTGCTCAAGAGCTCGGGATCGCCATCCCGCAAGACGGTTACTACGGGAACATGGCTACCCGGGACGCCGGCTCCCTCGGTGGTTACATCACCCGTAAGCTGGTCGAGATGGCCGAGTCCCAACTGGCCGGTCAATTCCGCTAATATTTCCTAGGCTTATTATTCAAGGGCTTGGCGCAGAAAGCCGACAGGCGTCTGCGCCAAAGCTTTTTCCAGTTGACCCCGATTCGGGAAACGGATTCACAATGTCGGATAAATCGCCTTGTACTTATTATAATAATAAATAACGCGTTGTACATAGTTCCGCGTCTCACCGAACGGAATGCTGTCGCTCGTCTCGCTCCTGCCGTCCCAGACGCCGGTATTCAACCAGCTGCGGACGTTGCCCGGACCGGCGTTGTAAGCCGCCACCGCTGCGACAGGGTTGTCGTCGAACTGGACATGCAGCGAATGCAGATACCAGGCGCCAAGCTCGATGCCGATATCCGCGCGGTTTCGGATATCGTCCATGGACACGTCGCTGAACTCGGCCCGCTCGACAATCCAGCGTGCGGTATCCGGCATAATCTGCATAATGCCGAGTGCGCCCTTGCTGGACACTTGCCCAGTCCTGAAATTGGTTTCGGTCCGGATAACCGCGGCCAGGAGGTAAGGGTCGACGTCGTTATTGACCGCGCTCACTTTAATATCCTCCGTATAACGAATCGGATACATCAGCCTGCCCATCCAAGAGGAATTAATGAACAGAAGTGCCAGCATAGCCACAAAAAGCGCGAACAGCACCTTTTTTTTCCGCAGCCAGCTCATGCCCGAACCAACCCGTTCCAGAAAGTTTCGACCTGACGCTCGGTTTGCTCGATCGTCCCGCTGTTGTCGATCACCCAGTCGGCCAGCGACTTTTTCCGCTCGATGTCCATTTGGGTTTCGATCCGCTGCAGCGCCTGCGCCTCGGTCAGCCCCGGGTTGCGGAGCAGCAGCCGCGCCAGTTGCACCTCCCGCGGCACGTAAACGACCAGTACGCCCTCATACAGCCCTTGCTGGTTCGTTTCAAAGAGCAGCGGAATATCCGCCACGATCAGCCGCCCGGGCTCTTCCGCTTTTGCCCGGTTCATCTGCTCCCACATGCGCGACCGGATCGCGGGATGCAGGATGGACTCGAGCGTGCGCAGCTTGTCCGAGTCGGCAAAAACCGTCTCGCCGAGCTTGGCCCGGTTCAGTGTCCCGTCCTCCTGCATGACGGCTTGTCCGAACGCGGCGGCCACGGCGGCCAATGCCGGCTCGCCGGGGAGAACGACCTCCCTGGCGACCCGGTCGGCATCGACGAGCAACGCGCCGCGGCTTGCGAGCATGGCGCCGACCGTGCTTTTGCCGCAGGCGATTCCGCCGGTCAATCCGATGATCATTTCCTTCACCTCATAACAATCTAGTAATGCCCATTATGATCAAAATTAATCCCGGCAAGGCCGACATCGCCCGCATTCCCCGCCAATCCGCCGTCCTAAGCCCGACGCGCATGCCGATAAGCAGGAACAAGCCGCTTGAGGCCGCGATAAACACTGCCGTGAGCAGCGGCGAGAAGCCGAGCATCGCGGCGCCCAGCCCCGCGCCGAGCGAGTCAAGCGACAAGGCGGCGCCGAGCAACAGCGCTTCGGACGGCGAAATGACGCCTGACCGGTCGACGTCGGCCGCTTGCGGCGTTCGCAAAATCTGAATGACAAGGCCGAAGCGTTTCAGCTCGATTTTCATCAACGTGGCGACCGCGGCGGCGGACGAGCCAATCCCGGCCGAACGTCCGCTTGGCGGCGGCCCGAACGGCGCGGCGCCCGTCCTTCCATCGGTATGGCCGCCTGAGCCGGCCCCGGCAGCGGCTCGCTGAGGCACAGCTTCGCCCCGGCCGTCACGGCCCCGAAGGATCTGATAAAGCGCCATACAGCCGATGGCGATCAGGATGACCGCGCCGATCGTACGCGCGGCGATCGGCGACAGCCACGCCGTCAGCCATTCGCCGGCCAGCATCGACAAGCCGATGACGGTGCCCGAGCATACGGCGATGATGGCGATCGAGAAGACAGGGATGCGAATGTGGCGCAAGCCGTACGTCACGCCTACCCCGAAGCCGTCCAGACTGACCGCGAACGCCAGCAGGAGCAGCGAAAGCAAATGCACGAGCACGCGATGTTCCTCCCCTATGGCCGGCCGCGGACTCGAGCCGCGCCGCCGGCGCCCATGTCTGGTACATCATATGCGGGGAGATCACCCATGTGCATCGTGCATAGCCTCGCGCGGTTACCGCGCCTTGCGTGCGCCGCTTCTCTGCGCGCTTCTCTTGCCGCGCAAGGGCGGCTGGCAGATGTGGCAGTAATGCGTGCCGCGCCCGCCGAGCACGGTCTTCTCGATCGCCGAGCCGCAGCGCGGGCACGGCTCGTTCTTGCGGCCGTATACGAGAAGAGAATGCTGGAACATCCCCATCTCGCCCTGGCCGTTCACGTACGATTTGATCGACGAACCGCCGGCTTCGACGGCTCTTGCGAGCGTGCCGCGAATGGCGGCATACAACCGCTCCCATTCATCCTTCTTAAGCGAGTCGGCGGGACGCTCCGGATGAATCCCGGCGCTGAACAACGCCTCGTCCGCATAAATGTTGCCCAACCCGACGACATACGCCTGGTTCAGCAGCAGCGGCTTGATCGGACCGGGCCGCCCGCCGAGCAGCTTGCGCAGCTCGTCCAGCGTAAATGACTCCTCAAGGGGCTCCAATCCAAGTTTATTCAAAGGCGGGCTTTCAAATTCCTCGCCCGGCGCAAATAAGTGCATCGTCCCGAACTGCCGGACATCTCTGTATCTCAGCTCCGTGCCGTCCGTAAAATGAAAAATCACGTGCGTATGCTTCTCCACCGGCTCGCCGCTGCGGTAAAGGCCGTACCGGCCCTCCATCCGCAGATGGGACACAAGTGTAAGCCCGTCCAGCAGCAGCCGCAAAAACTTGCCCCGGCGCTCCACCGTCAGGATCGTACGTCCGGCAAGCAGATCGGCGAACTGCTCCGGCTCGGCCGGCCGCTGAATAATGCGCGGCAGCGAGACGGTTACCCGTTCGACCGTCTTGCCCGCTACCAGCTCGATCAGCGTGCGGCGGACCGTTTCTACCTCCGGCAATTCCGGCATGTTGTCATCACCCTATCCCATTATACCTGAAAAACCGCGTTATTTCGCCTCGTACCAGTTGACGCCGTAATTGACATCCGCCTTCAGCGGCACGTCCAGCTCGATGGCGGACTCCATAACGTCCGGCACGAGCGTTTTCATCGTCTCCAGCTCGTCTTCCGGCACCTCGAACACCAGCTCGTCATGCACCTGCAGCAGCATCCGGGATCGCAAGCCGCGCTCTCTCAGCACCCGGTCCATTTTCACCATCGCCAGCTTGATGATGTCGGCGGCCGTTCCCTGGATCGGCGTGTTCATGGCCGTCCGTTCCGCGAACGAACGGAGGTTGAAGTTGGACGCCTTGATCTCCGGAAGATAGCGCCGCCTCTCCAGCAGCGTCGTGACGTAGCCGTCCTCTCGGGCCCTGATCACGATATCGTCCATATATTTGCGCACACCCTTGAACGCGGCAAAATATTGCTCGATGAAGCTGCCCGCTTCCTTGCGCGTGATTTTCAGGTTCTGGGACAGCCCGAAGTCGCTGATGCCGTACACGATCCCGAAATTGACGGCTTTGGCCGCCCGGCGCATGTTCGCGTCCACCTGTCTGGCTTCGACGCCGAACACGTCCATGGCCGTCTTCGTATGGATGTCCATATCGGTCCGGAACGCTTCCATCAGTCCCTCGTCGCGCGATATATGCGCGAGCACCCGCAGCTCGATCTGCGAATAATCCGCCGCAAGGATATACCAGCCCTTCTCGGAGGGCACGAATGCCTTGCGGATTTTGCGCCCTTCCTCCAGCCGGATCGGGATGTTCTGCAGGTTCGGGAACTGGCTGCTCAGCCGGCCCGTCGCCGCGATCGTCTGCCGGTAATAGGTATGCACCTTGCCGGTTTCCTTGCGGATCTCCTTGAGCAGTCCCTCCACGTAGGTGGATTGGAGCTTCGCCAGCTGGCGGTAATCCAGAATAAGCCGCACCATCTCGTGATAAGGCGCCAGCTCCTCCAGCACCTCGGCGTCGGTCGAATAGCCGGTTTTCGTTTTCTTTTTAACGGGAAGCCCCAGCTTGTCGAACAGAATTTCGCCCAGCTGCTTCGTGGAATTGATGTTGAATTCCATGCCCGCATGCTCGTAAATGCCGCGCATCAGACCGGCGATATTTTTCTCCAGCTCTTTGCCGAGCGCCGCAATCTCGCCGGCGTCAACCGCAATACCCTGCCGCTCCATCCCGAAAAGCACGTCGGAAAGCGGCTGCTCCAGCTCGTAATACAGCTTGTTCATGCCGTTCCCGTCGAGCTCTTCCTTCTGCTTCGGCGCCAGCAGCCGCACCGCTTCCGCCTTGAGCGCCAGATGCGCGCACAGCTTGTCGAGCGCCGGCACCGCGAATTTCGCGCCTTTGCCGTAGACGTCCTCGTCGGCCGCCACACCCGGCAGGTCATACCGGGCGCATAGCCCGCTCAGCGAATCGTTCGCTTCGGTCGGATCGAGCAGATAAGCCGCCAGCTGCACGTCGAACGAAGCGCCCGCCAGCTTGATGCCGTGCCAGGACAGCACCAGCGCCGCTTTATGCCAATCATAGCCTTCCTTGCGCGCTTCGGGATTCGCCAGCCAATCGCGCAGCGGAGCCGCTCCGTCCGTGTGCAGCACCTCGAACGGCATGGCGTACACGACGGCTTCGCACGCCAGCGCCAGGCCGAGCGGCGTCGCGATATGCGGATTCTCGCCCGCTGCTTCGATGTATACCGCGCAAACGCCCGACAGCTTGTCCGCCGTCAGTTCCGATGACGTGCGCGCATCCAGCAGGACGACGTTCAGCTCCGCGGCCGCTTCCGCCGCGGCCTCCGCCGTCGCCCCTCCGGCAGGCAGGTCGAGCCGCTCGAGCAGCGAACGGAACTCCAGCTTGCGGAACGCCTCGGATAAAGCAGCCTGATCGTAACCGTTGTAGGCGATCTCCTCCGCCCCGTGATCCAGCGGAACTTCCCGGAAGATCGTCGCGAGCTTTTTGCTCATGACGGCGTCATCCTTATGCTGCTCGACCTTCTCCTTCATCTTGCCCTTCAGCTCGTCCGCGTGCGCGAGCACCTCTTCGACCGAGCCGTACTCGTGCAGCAGCTTGAGCGCCGTCTTCTCGCCGACACCGGGAATGCCCGGAATGTTGTCTGACGCATCCCCCATCAGCCCCTTGAGGTCGATGATCTGCTCCGGCTTCAAGCCGTACTTCTCCGCGAGCCCTTCGGGCGAGAACCGGTCCACCTCGCTGATGCCCTTGCGCGTAATCGCAATCGTTACATGCTCGGATGCAAGCTGCAGCATATCCTTGTCGCCCGTCACGACGAGCGTTTCCTTGCCCGCTTCGTCGGCCATGCGCGTCAGGGTGCCGATTATGTCGTCCGCTTCGTAGCCCGGCAGCTCGAACTGCGCGATGCCGAACGCCTTGAGCAGATCCTTCAGCACCGGGAATTGCTCCGAGAGCTCCGGCGGCGTCTTGTCGCGGCCTCCCTTATATTCCGTATAGCCCTCGTGGCGGAACGTGACTTTCCCGGCGTCGAAAGCGACGAGCATATGCGTCGGGCGTTCCTCCTCGATGAGCCTGAGCAGCATGGTCGTAAATCCGTAAACGGCGTTCGTGTGCAGCCCCGATGAATTGGTAAGCGGCGGCATGGCATAGAACGCCCGGCTCGCGATGCTGTTGCCGTCGATCAATATCCATTTCTCCATAACGACACCTCACCTGTGCAATCTACCCCTTATCATAGCATAAAAGAAAAAAGCCTTCCGCACGTCCTGCGCGAAAAGCTTCCCTCTTATTCCAATTGCGCAACTGGTCTCCCCAGCAGATAACCCTGGGCATAATGCACGCCCATCTCGTTAACCTGCTCAAGCTCCTCCTGCCGCTCGATGCCTTCGGCGATGACGCCGATTCCCATTTTCCGCGCAAGTCCTACGAACGTCCCCATCAGATGCTGCTTCATTTCGTCACGATCGATATGGTTCACTAGCGAACGATCAACTTTTATGTAATCCGGCCGCAATTCGACGATCGACTGCAGCGAGGAGTACCCGGCCCCGGCATCGTCGATGGCGATTTGGTAGCCTTGGCTTCGATAATGATTAAGCGTCTTGACGGCGGTCGAGAAATCGTCGATCGAGCTTCGCTCGGTGATCTCGAACACGACGTTGCTGGGAGAAAGCCCGCGCCGCTCCAGCAGCTTCAGTGTTTGGCCCGGGGTATAATGCGGGTCGTCCATAATGTGCGCGGACATATTGATGAAAATTTTCTGGTCGTTCCGCAGCGCGCCGCATCCGTCAATCGCCCGTTCCCTTGCCAGCAGGTCGATCGCAAACGACTCGCCCTCCTCCTCCGCAAACTTGAACAGCTGCAGCGGGCCTTCAAACCGCTCGCTGTCGACGCGGGTAAGCGCCTCGAAGCCGAACCGTCTCCCGTCCGCCAGCGAGACAATCGGCTGATAAACGGCTCGAATCCGCCGCTCCTGCAGGATGCGGTCGAATGCCAGCCGCTTGAGCCGCTGCTCGATCGCGTCGGAGCGCCCCCCCTGTATAAGCGCGCGCTTCAGGGAGTCGTACCACTCGTCATCCTCCAAATCTCCGCTGCCGGCCTGCAGGGAGGAGACGCCGGCATGAAGATGCCAGCCGGCGGCGGTCGGCTCCGGAAACGTATCCAAAAAGCCGCGTCCCCATCGGTCGCGCAGCTGCAGGGCCGTCGTCAGGAGCCATTCCTCGAACGGAGCCGGCTCCTCCTTGGGCTTGCGCACAAAGAGAAACAGATCCTTTCCCCACCACTGCTTGCCGACGATCGTCGGCGACCAGCGCCGCTGCTCCTCGTAGAGCCGGACGGAGAAGGCTTTCCATCCGGCCGCTTGAATGCCTCTGCCGTTCCATCCCAAATAGATAATGCCCATCGGATCAGTTTCCGTGTGCCTGTTGTCAGAATGCCATACGCTGCTCATCGTTTGATCTCTCCATGTTGATAGTCGCCGATCCGGCCGGAAACCAGCACGCTCCCCGGCAGACGCTTCGCCTGCTTCTTCAGGCGGGCGGACTGCTCCGAGAACTGCTCGGGCGTAACCGCACGCTCGCCGTCCCATTGAATCAGGCACAAAGAAATCGTTACGCCGTCGCGGGCGACGGGATTGCCGTTCCTGTCGCATACCTCCCGCACTTGAACGTCTTCATAGAAAGCCTGAACCCCGCCGTCGAACCGCCATATTACGTGCCTGCATATCGTTTCCGGGTTCTCCGCATCCGTCATCACGATAAAATCGTCTCCGCCGATATGCCCGACAAAATCGCTGCGCCCGCCCGCTAAAGCCGCGGTCTGCCCCAGCACCTCCGCCGTGTAGCGAATCAGCTCGTCCCCTTTGCGGAAGCCGAAAAAATCGTTGAACCATTTAAAATAATCAAGGTCCGCATAAATAACCGCGAACGGCCGCCGCGCCTCGATCCGGCGAACCATCTCCCGCTGGATCGCCTCGTTGCCGGGCAAGCCGGTCAGCGGGTTCGCCAGCCTTGCCGCTTCGGTGCGAAGCGTGGTGATCGATTCAAGGATGGAGCGGATTGATGCCGCGCCGGCGAATTGTCCGTTCCGGGTGACCGTCACCACATCGTACAGCTGCTGAAAATCGCGCGCCATCGCGAGCTGGGAAGCCTGCTCGAGAGGCATCTCGGCGGGCACCGTCAAAGGCGAGCTGTCCATCATTTTTTCGACAGGCCGGTTCCAATACAGCGCAAGGCCGAATTTGCCGGCAAGCAGCCGGTACAGCTTCTCCTTCATGATCAGCCCGACCGGCTTGCCGCCGTCGACAATAACGGCCGCTTGAGCCTTCGGATCGCTCTCAAAAAAATCCGCCACCTCCGAAACCGGAGTCGAACGGTGAAAGGTCGGAATCGGCACGGCAAGCGACCCGATCTGCAGCGCAAGGCTTTTATCCGTCCCTTTGGGCATTCCGCCGCCGGCATGAAACGGAGTATTTCCTCCCATCGGCCCCGCTGCGCGGTTCGCATGCGACACCGCTTCTATAATCGCCCTGTATACAGCCGATTCGATCGAACGCCCCGGCTCTCCCGGCGTGACCGCGCCAGCGCCGAAAGCCGGCTTCGGCCAGGTCGCGTTGCTGTCGTTGCAATCTGCTCCTAGCAGCTGGCGCATATCTGATTCCAGCGCCTTCAGAGCGTCCCGGTGCCCGTCCCGACGTTCCGAGCGCACGAAGAAAAAATAGTCTGGGTGCATCCGGCAATGCCAGAATATCCGTTTCTCGGTTTTCGTCCATATCGTTAAGCCGTCCACAGGCGTCTCGGAGCCGCGGGGCATCTGCACGTAGATCACGCCGACCCCGACGTCTTTCGAACCGATTTCCTCCGACACGCGGCGCAGCAACTCACGGTCCAATAATCCGTACCCGACCTCGTCCACCGTCAGATCCCCTCGCGAAATTTGTCCGAATATGTCATTTCCGCGACTCCAATATACCAAGCGATTGTGAACGGAGCCGCATTGTCTTGTAAATATGGTGTAAAAATCGGGCCGGAATGCTCAGCCGCCTTCATCCGGAGCGGGCCGTCGGTCATCCGAAACGCCCGGCCGACAGCTCTTCGGCAGCCATAACCGCCATCTCCAGCTTGCCCAAGCCGAAGCCGTATTCGTTGGTAATCTCGAAGACGGTCGGCAGCGGAAGCGCCTGGAAAAAGCGGTCGATGCGGCGGGGATTTGCCGCTTCGTCCGTGAACCAGTCGCCGGGCTCCGCGGACATCACCCTGAGGTCCGGCCATGCGTCCCCGAGCCGGGGACTGTACAGCGGATCGGCTCCCTGACGGAGCTTGAGGCCGGCAAGCCGCTCCCGGTAAGGCCGCTGAGGAGGGCGCTGCCGCACCTGCGCGAACAGATGCGGCGCATAATCGGCCCGCGAGCCGGTATGGCGGACGGCGAGGGCAAACCGGTGAACGCCTTCGCGGATTTCCGGAATGCCGAACAGTACGGCATACAGCCGTTTGCCGAATTCGATCCGCTCATGCAGGTCGTCGAAATTGTCCAGAATGAGACCGGCAAGCCGGAGGCCGCCGCCCGTGTTTTTGTGCAGCCCGTCCGGCTTCGGATTATTTCGGCGATCGGCGTCGATTGTACAATCAAGCTTGTACGGGAAGACGACCTGATTGAGCTGCAGCAGCGACTGAAAGCCGAAAAACATCGTGTCGAGCACGCTTTTCCGGTATTCCGGATGGCGGACGACCCGTTCCTCGATATAATGCTGCTCGTTCACAATAAGCGCAACCGTCAGCGGAACGGGGTCTTGCCGCCGGCTGAACTGCTTCCAGACCGGGACCATGAAGCCGGATACGCCGAGCGCGGGCAGCAGCCATGACAAATCCCGGCCGAGCCGCTTGCCCTCTTCGTACAGCAGCAGCTGCGGATAAGCGTCGTGAAAAATAAGCGCGTTCGCCCGTTCGAGCATGCGGAACGTCGCTTCCCGCTTCTCCGCGTCAAGCAGCCGGGGCAGCAGCTCGCCCTGCAGGTCGGTCATGTTCCAGCCGCCGTTGCGCGATACCATATGGGCGAGCAGCGCCCAATGCAGCTTGGGGGCGCGGAAATACAAGGCGCGGTACGCCTCCGTGCGGGTCGCGTTGTTGCGGTTCAGCCGTCCGGTTTCCTCGCGGATACGGTGAAGGATGGCGCGTTCCCGCTCGCCGAGCGCGGGCGCCGGTATCGGCTGCAGCTGCCCCGGCAGAACGCCGGAGCTCCATGAACCGGAGACGACGGAGGCGCCGCCGGATCCGGGATGCTCCGTCGTACCCGGCTCTTTCGCCGCCTCCAGCAAGGCATTCGCCGCTCCGGCGGGATACGCCTGCTGCTTCGCCCACGCCGCTTGGAGCTCACGCACCGCCCGTTCCGAGAGGCGGAGCCGCTGCGCGGTTTTGGCCATGCGCCGGCCGGCGGCTATCGCCATCCACTTGCCCGCCGCATACGCGGCGAACGCCTTCGGCCAGGCGGCAAGCCGGGCCGCCCGGCGGGCGGCCCGCCGCACTTTTCCGTGCCGGTTGGCGGAATCGTTCATAATCGGCACTCCCCTTTCCTTGAAGGCCGTCCTTTGACGACCGTCGATAGCACCATTATCTACCCGCAGGTTATTCCTTAACCGGGACGGTCGTGCGGGAGAATTTTCGGCCGACGGCCGGCAACTGTCGTTATAACGGGGGCAAGTGGACTCCATCCGGAAAAAAGCTTCCCCGACGCCATCCGCTGATGGCGAAGGAGAAGCCTTTATGCTGTCCGCGCTATCGAAACATGCCCCAAAGCTTGAGCAGGTGAAACGTATTGTTCGGATCGATGCGCTGCCCGACGATAAACGAGACGATCTGCTCCGTCTCCGCATCCGCGATCGGCTCGTTCAGGATGACCGCCGCCGATTTCACCATCCGCTTCACCTTCGGCCGGTCCTGCAGATCGGCCTTCGTGATGCCGTGCACCAAACCTTTGATCCGGTCCTTGACGGCCGGGTTCTTCAATTTCATTTTCACGCGCCCGACCAGCTCCGGACGGATTCCGTATTGTTGATAGGACAAGCGTCCGCACCTCCTTCCCGATTGTGGCGGATGCGCGCCGCGCCGGATACCGGCCTGCCGCGCATCCCAATCTGTAAAGGATATGCCGCTTCTCCGCGGTTGTTGCCTGCGGGCGGATTAATCGAGCAAATCGCCCTGGAAGACGCCTTCGCGCTCCAGCCGCAAGCGCAGGCCCGCATACTCGGACCGCTGCCGGAAATCCGGCTGCGACACGAGCTCCGCCGCGTCGTCGCGCGCCGTCTCGAGCAGCGCGAAGTCGGCGGCCATGTCCGCCACCTTGAAATCCGGCAGGCCGCTCTGCTTCGTGCCGAAAAAGTCGCCCGGCCCGCGCAGCTCCAGGTCGCGGCGGGCCACCTCGAAGCCGTCGTCCGTCTCCGTCATGACGGCCATGCGCTCCTGCCCGGTTTCGGACTTCGGATCGGCCACAAGCACGCAGTACGATTGATGCCCCGCCCGGCCGACGCGGCCCCGCAGCTGGTGAAGCTGGGAAAGGCCGAACCGTTCGGCGTCCATGATCACCATCAGCGTCGCGTTCGGAACGTCGACGCCGACCTCGATGACCGTCGTCGCGACCAGCACATGCGTCTCCCCCGCGGCGAACGACCGCATCACCGCTTCCTTCTCGGATGCGGACAGCCGTCCGTGCAGCAGCGCCACCCGCAAATCCGGGAACGCCTGCTGCATCTGCACGTGAAGGTCGATCGCATTCTGCACGTCCAGCTTCTCCGATTCCTCGATCAGCGGCGTGATGACATAGGCCTGCCGGCCTTCCCCGACCTCCCGCCTGATGAAGCCGAGCACACGGTCCATCGCGTTATGCTTGACCCAATACGTCTTGATCGGCTTGCGCCCTTGCGGCCGCTCGCGGATCGTCGAGACGTCCATATCGCCGAACGCGGTAATCGCCAGCGTGCGCGGAATCGGCGTCGCGGTCATCGTCAGCACGTCGGGATTCATCCCTTTGCGCCGCAGTATGCTGCGCTGGTTGACGCCGAAACGGTGCTGCTCGTCCGTCACGACAAGACCCAGGCTGCGGAAAAACACGTCCTCCTGGATGAGCGCATGCGTGCCGACGACGATGTCGACCAGCCCCATCTGCAAGCCGGCGAGCACGTCGCGCCGCCTGCGATCGGTAAGACTGCCGGTCAGCAGGCCGATCTGGACGCCGTACGGTTCAAAAAGCCGCTCCAGCGTGCGCGCGTGCTGCTCCGCCAATATTTCGGTCGGCACCATGAGCGCGCCCTGATGCCCCGACTTCACGGCCGCGTACAGCGCCACGGCCGCGACGACCGTCTTGCCCGCGCCGACGTCTCCCTGCAGCAGCCTGTTCATGCAGAACGGCCGGCGCATATCGTACATGATTTCGTTGATGACCTTCTTCTGTGCGCCCGTCAATTCGAAAGGCAGCCCCGCCACGAAGGCGCGGATCGATTCGTTGTCAACCGTATGCGCCACGCCGTCCATTTTGTCCCGGGTCAGCGCCCGGAACGCCTGCAGCTTGAGCTGGAACAGAAACAGCTCCTCGTAAGCCATCCGACGGCGGGCCTCCCGGCCGGCCTTCACATCGCCCGGCAGATGCATCAGCATCACGGCCTCGCGGCGGGGGATAAGCTTATGCTTCTCCGTCAGGGCATGGGGAAGCACCTCCGGGATCAACGCGCCGTATTGGTCAAGCGCCTGCTTGATCGTCTTGCGCATCCAGGCCTGCGTAATCGCCCCGCCGACCGAATAGACCGGCTGGAGCGTGCCCGTCTTGGCCGCCCCCTTGTCGGGGAACTCCGAGTCGGAGACGGTCAGCTGCCGGCGGTGCTGGTCCCATTTGCCGGTCAGCGTAATTTCGCGTCCGGGCACAAGCTGCTCCTGAAGAAACGGCCGGTTGAACCAAACCGCCGTCACGAGCAGATGCTCCACCGCCACCTTGCAGGAAAGCCGCGACTTGCCGCGTCCGTACCGCTGCAGCGAGGGAGCGCTCATAATTTTGCCCTGCACCGTCGCTTTCTCGCCGTCCTTCACCTCGGCAAGCGCCCGCAGCCGGTAATCCTCGTAGCGGAACGGGAAATATTCCAGCAAATCCGCCACCGACACAATGCCAAAGGCGTGAAGCTCTTGTTCCTTGGGAGCGCTCACGCCTTTGATTTGCCGGACGGCGATGTCATGCAATGCCGTCGTCGTCATAATTTGCAATCACACCCTATACATAAACACGGCCGCCGTCCCGGGCCCGACATGGGTGCCGATAACGGCGCCGAGCGTGGTTTCGTGCACATCCTGTACGTTGAATCGGCTCCGGACCATTTCCAGCAGTTCCTTCGCCGCTGCGTCGTACTTGCTCCATGCGATGGCGACGTTCACCGGATCGCTGCCGAAGTTCGGCTCGAGCAGCTCGACGATGCGCTGCATCGCTTTCTTGGACCCCCGCACCTTGTCCACCGGAGCCACCGTGCCTTCGCGGTCGATCGTCAGGATCGGCTTGATGTTCAGAATCGAGCCGAACAGCGCCGCCGCCTTGCCGATTCGGCCGCCCCGCTGCAAGTATTCCAGCGTATCCACCAGGAAGTACAGCTTCAAATCGCGCGAAAGCCGGTCGATCTCGGCCAAAATCTCCGCTTTCGAGCGGCCTTCCTTGGCGAGCTCCGCCGCTCGAATCGCGATCAGGCCGAAGCCGCAGGATGCCGACTTCGAATCGATGACCGTGATGTCGGCGTCGGATTCGAGCATCGTGCGGCCGATCGTGGCCGACTGATAAGTGCCGCTGAACTTCGCGCTCAGATGGTACGATATGATTTGCGCGTCCGGAGTTTCCTTCAAAATCCGTTCATAAGCCTCCTGGAACTCGATCGGCGAAGGCTGCGACGTCGTCGGCAGCGCGGGCGAGGAAGCCAGCTTGTCGTAGAAGTCGTCGGGATCGATCGTGACGCCATCCAAAAATTGCTCCTCTCCGAAATGAACCTTCAGCGGCACCATTTCGATGCCCAGCCGTTCCCGAAGCTCCCGCGAAATATCCGCCGTGCTGTCCACTACGATTTTAACCGCGCACACGCGCTCCGCCTCCCATTAACCGTTATTCAACCGCTATCAAATATGGGTACAACGGCTGTCCGCCCGGATGCACCTCGAGTTCGGCCTCTGGAAATGTCCGTGCAACCCACTTCGCCAGTTCGTTCGTTTCCTCCGCCAGGGAGCCTTCGCCCGTCAGGATGGTCACGAGCTCGCCTCCATCCTCCATCATGCGCGACAGCAGCGTCCGGCATGCATCCTGCAGGCTCGCCGACGCCGAAACGATTTCTTTATCCATAATGCCGATATAGTCGCCATTCCGGATCGACAGTCCGTCCATCTGCGTGTCGCGGACCGCGAGCGTGACCTGGCCGGACAGCACCGATTCCGCCGCCTGCTTCATGCGCTCGATATTGCGTTCGGGCGATTCAGCCTCGTTAAACGCCAGCAATGCGGCCATGCCTTGCGGAATCGTCCGCGTGGGCACGACCGTCACGTTCCGTTCGCTGAGCTCGGCCGCCTGCTGCGCCGCCAAAATAATGTTGGAATTGTTCGGCAGCAAATAGATATGCTCGGCGCTAAGCGAGCCGATGGCCTGGACGAAATCCTCCGTGCTCGGATTCATCGTCTGCCCGCCGGACAGCACGATATCGGCCTCATTATCGCGGAAAATGTTGGAGATGCCTTCGCCCATCGCGACAGCCACAATCCCGTAAGGCGCGTACTCGTGCACCTGCTCCGGCGGCACGCCCTGAACCGGGGCCCCGCCCGTCAGCACCACGGGCGCCGCGAGCCCGGTTTCCGCCAGGGCGGCATACGGCGAAAGCGGCGCATGCCGCCCCTCGTCCGCCGTCTCGTCGTAGACGGTGCCGTCGTGTTCGAGCAGATCGCGATGCTGCTCCCGCATGTTCAGAATGCGGATGTCCGTCAGCTCGCCGTACGGAAGCGCCATATTCAGCACATCGCCCGGCTTGCGGGAATGGACATGCACCTTGATGATTTCGTCGTCCGCAATGACGACGATCGAATCGCCGTCCTTGGCGAGGGCGCGCTTGAACCAGCTCTCGTCGAACTTCATCGGCGACGGCTTGCCCAGCGTCCGATTAATGAAAAATTCCATATCGTACAGGAATTCGATCGATTCCGTCGCAAGGCGCGATTGCGCCGAGCGGGCGGAAGCGGCGGCCGTCCCGGGTGCCGGCGGCGGCTGAACCGCCGCGGCTCCCGCGTCCCGTCCTGCCGCAGCCGGGCGCGAGAATGCTGCCGGGGGCGTATAGTCGGCGCCTGCCGTCCCCGACAGGCATTGAACGAAGCCTTCATAGATGCAGAGGAGGCCCTGCCCGCCGGAATCGACGACGCCGACCTGCTTCAGAACCGGAAGCATGTCCGGCGTCCTAAGCAGCGTCTCCCGCGCTTTGGCCGTCACTTCTTTCATGAGCGCTTCCACATCGGGCATGCGCCGGGCGATATGTACCGCGTGCTTCGCCGCTTCCCGGGCGACCGTCAGTATCGTGCCCTCAACCGGCTTGACGACCGACTTGTACGCCGTGTCGACACCTAGCTGCAGCGCCGCCGCGAACTGGACGGGGCCGGCTTCTTCCAGTCCCGCCACGCTTCGCGAGAAGCCGCGGAACAGCTGCGACAGGATGACGCCCGAGTTGCCCCGGGCACCCATCAGCAAACCTTTTGAAAGCGCTTCTGCCGCTTTGCCCAATGAGGCGGACGGACGGCTTTGCAGCTCGCTCGCGCCCGATTTCATCGTTAAATTCATATTCGTTCCCGTGTCGCCGTCAGGCACAGGGAAAACATTCAGGGCGTTTATCCGCTCCGCATTGCGTTCCAACACAGCCGCGCCCAGGAGCGCCATTTGCATAAAATCCGTTCCGTTCAACAAGCGCTTGCTCAAAGGAGACCCCCCTACCGAGATACACGTACGCCTTGGACGAAAATATGGACCTGATCCGCTTGGAGACCTACCACATCATTCAACACATACTTGACCTTGGACTGAATATTGTGCGCGACTTCCGATATTTTGGTTCCGTAGCTGACGATGATATACAGATCAATGTGCAGTTGTTCGTTTTCCCGGCGCACTTCGACACCGCGCGAAAGATTTTCACGGCCGAGCAGTTCGGCGATCCCGTCCTTCAGCTGCTTGCGCGAAGCCATTCCGACTAGTCCAAAACACTCCATGGCGGCAGATCCGGCGATGACCGATATGACATTGTCTGTAACAAATACGTTTCCTAGCTCCGTGTTAAACTGCAACGGCATGGGTGCTCACTCCTTGCGTAAAGGTTGTCGGACTACCATAATTATATGTTCCGCGCCTTAATAACTCAAATAAAATTAAGGCAATTCGGTCGATTACTCTACAAAATCTTTAATTTTCGCCTTTCTGCGCTCATTTTGGGCCGCCTGCGGGTCCGTTGCGCACGCTTTCCGGCCGGCGCGCCGTCTTTTATTCCCTTTATGCGATTCGGACCTCCATCCGGAATGACGGTGTATGAAAGTGGGATGAAAAGTGGTGGTGGATTTTCGCCTCAGGCTGTGCTAAACTATTCGAGTGTGTGTTTGTATGTGTCATTGAGCGGAAGCTTCTGAAGGAGGTGTATTTCATGTCTCGCAAATGTTTCGTGACGGGCAAGGCGCCCGGCAAAGGCAACCACGTTTCCCACGCCAACAACAAAAACCGCCGTACCTGGGGCGTTAACGTACAAAAGGTTCGCATCCTTGTGGACGGTAAACCGAAGCGCGTATGGGTCAGCGCCCGCGCGTTGAAATCCGGGAAACTTACCCGCGTTTAATCCGGTCTTCGCGGCCCGTGAGAAAAAGCACCTGATGCCATCAGGTGCTTTTTTCGTTTCCAGCTGCGGCAGGGCTCGGCAGGCTCTCCGTAATCCCCGATCGGCAGGCGGCCGGAGGCTGCTAGTTCTTCTGGAATGTATTTAAAATCGCTTTGACGAAACCACCCAAAAACTTCGGCAGCTTGATCGTGTAAAATTTCATGCTCCTTCCCTCCTTAGGCGCGCTCATCGGCATTTACGCGGTTCCACTCCAGTCTATACGCTCACGACAAAAATGGTTACACGAGATCCGCACTCATGTAACCATCCTATGCATAGCCGATTTGTCCTATTCCCTCGCAGTCTGTCTAAGCTCCGCAATGGCGGCGGCGCGGTCGGGGCGCGCGAATACGGCGCTGCCGGCGACGAGCACATTCGCGCCCGCTTCCTTTACCAGCCGGGCCGTTTCCTTATTGATGCCGCCGTCGACCTGGATATGGAGGCCTGACAGGCCGCGTTTGTCTGCTTTATCCCGAAGCTCGCGCAGCTTGGCCAGTACGGCCGGGATGAACGCCTGCCCGCCGAAGCCCGGATTGACCGTCATGCACAGCACCAGATCGATGTCCTCCAGCACATGCTCGACCGCCGACAGGGGCGTCGCCGGATTAAGCGCCACGCCGGCGGGGATTCCCTGCTCCTTGATCATATGGATGACGCGGTGCAGATGGACGCAGGCCTCGGCGTGCACGGTGATCCGGTCCGCGCCGGCCTTCGCGAAATCGGCGATATACCGTTCCGGCTCCTTGATCATCAGATGGACGTCGAACGGCAGCTTCGTCGCCTGCCGGACCGCGCCGACGACGACGGGTCCGAACGTAATGTTCGGCACGAAATGGCCGTCCATGATGTCCACATGAATCCAATCGCCTCCGCTCCGGTCGGCATCGGCAATTTCGTCGGCCAGCCGCCCGAAATCGGCGGACAGAATCGACGGTGCGATAATCGTCATGTCAGTACCTCCGCTTCTTCTCCTTCATTTCTCCCAGAAATTGCACATAATTGTCGTAACGGCTTTGCGCCACCTCGCCGGCTTCCAAAGCGGCGATGACGGCGCAGCCGGGCTCGTGGACGTGCGTGCAGCCGCGGAACTTGCAATCCGGCAGCAGCGCCCGGAATTCGCGGAAGCAGTAACCCAGCTCCTCGATCCCCAGTTCCTGAAAATCAAGCTGGCTGAAGCCGGGCGTGTCCGCCACGTAGCCGCCGTCGCCGATGGCGACCAACTCGCAGTGGCGCGTCGTATGCTTGCCCCGGCCAAGCCTGGAGCTGATGGCGTTCGTCTCCAGCATCAAGCCCGGCACGAGCGCGTTAAGCAGCGACGACTTCCCCACGCCCGATTGGCCGGCGAATACCGACAGGCGGCCGCGCAGACGCTCGAGCAGCGCATCCGTTCCAGCCCCCTTGCGCGAGCTGGTCACGACGATATCGTAGCCGATCGGCGCGTATATGCGCTCCACATCAGCCAGCGCCGCTCTCGCCGCGGTTTCCTCCGGCTCCGCCTCTTCCGCCAGGTCGCTTTTGCTGAGACAGAGCATGGCTTCAATGCCGGCGTGCTCGATATGCGCGAGAAACTTGTCCAGCAGCTGCAGGTTGAGCGCAGGCTCCGTGACGGAAAATACGAGAACGGCCAGCTCGATATTGGCCACCGGCGGCCTGACAAGCTCCGAGCTGCGCGGGAGCAGCTCGTCGACCGTCCCCTCTCCCGTCTCGGCAACGCTGTAAACAACCTTGTCCCCGACGAGCGGGGACAGGCCTTTTTTCTTGAATATGCCCCGCGCGCGGCATTGGATCGGGTCGCTGACCGAATCGTCCGCGCGGCCGTCGGGATAGACGTAGTAATAACCGCTTAACGCTTTAACGATCGTGCCCGTGAGCCGCTCAGTTCTCTTGCCGCTCATCGTTGCCGCCCCCGTTGTCCGCGGATTGCCCCGGCTGGTCGGCCGGCTGATCGGCCGGCGGTTGCTCCGCCGGCGGTTCGGCGGGCGGCTCTTCCGCCATGCCGGGCACCGCCGCCGGACTGCCCGCGCCGCCGCTTTTCGCCTCGTCGTACGTAACCGGGAACGAATCGGTGAACTGGCCGTCGCGGTACACGGTGACGATCGCCTCCGTATTCGGCGCGAGCACGACCTCCACCGGGAACGATTGCGTATCCGAGATCGTTTTCTTGCCCCAATCGATCTTCTCGCCGCGGGCGTCGGAATACTCGATGCGGATCTCGCTCGGCTGTCCGATCACCGCAGGGGAGATGAGAATGTTGAACGTATACTTCACCGCGTCGTCCGGCAGTCCCGAGCTGACGGTAATCGTCACCTCGCTGCCTTTGGCCACCGCATCCCCGGCCTTATATGGGAACTGGTCGATAACCGTGCCTTCCGGCGCATAGCTCGGCTCCCGCACCACGCCGGAATCGGGGCCCGGCTTCAGGCCGCTTTTCTGCAATTCGTTTAGAGCCGCCTGCTGTTTCATGCCGATAAGATTCGGCATATCGAACGTCTCCGGCCCTTTGCTGACCGTGAAAACGATCTTTTCTGCCGCCGGGTCGAACGAAGCGCCGGCTGCGACGGACTGGGCGATAATGCTGCCCGGCTCGGCATCGTCAAATACGTCCTCCCTCGATATCTGCTCCTCCTCGACCATGCCGAGATTGACGAGCGCCTCCACGGCGTCCTCATACTTGCGCCCGCCGAAATCCTGCATTTCCTCCAGCCTGGGGCCGGAGCTTACGAACAGCTTGATAAACGAACCTTCCTTGACGCGCATGTTCGTCTTGCTCTGCTCGAACACCGTATCCTTGGGCACGTCCTTCTTCTCCTCATAAACGACGGGCTCTTCCACCTTCAGCCCGGCGTCCGCGATCATTTGCCGCGCGGCGGCCTCCGTCTGGCCGACGACGTAGGGTACGTCCACTTCGTTGGTATCCATAATGCCGATAACCGTTCTTACGCCCATATATACTAGAAAAATGACAAGCAAAGTGATTAGAACCGTCACAAGCGGCTTCACCCATTTGCGTTTCGCTTCCGGCTCGTCGACCCATTTGGTCTCGACGCCGGCGACCGCCGCGGCCGTGCCGCGTGCGCCCGCAGAGGCGAGCGGCGCCGCCGCCACGCCGCGGATGGCCGGCATGGCTATTGTCTCTTCCATATCCTGCGTAAAGGCGATCTTGGGCTCGTTCAGCCTTTCGGGCTTCAGGCAGGTTTCCAGGTCCTCCAGCATTTCGCTTGCGGAATCGTACCGCTCGGAGCTGTTTTTGCGCATGGAACGGAGAATAATATTCTCCACGCTCTGCGGAATGTGCGGATTGACCTGCCGCGGCTCCTCAAAATCGTCCTGAAGATGCTTGAGCGCGACGCTGATCGGGCTTTCGCCGAGGAAAGGCAGCCTGCCCGTCAGCATCTGGTACAGCACGATGCCGAGGGAATACAGGTCCGACTTCTCGCCTGTGCTGATCCCTTTCGCATGCTCGGGGGAGAAGTAATGGACGGAACCGACGACCGAACCAGTCTGCGTGATGGTCGAAGACGTGACCGCGCGGGCGATCCCGAAATCGGTCACCTTCACCCGGCCGTTTCTGCCGATCAGAATGTTATGCGGCTTAATATCGCGGTGAATGATCTGATTCTGGTGGGCATGCTCGAGAGCGTCGCAAATCTGCACGGCGATGCGGACCGCTTCCTCCGCCTGCAGCGGGGCGCGTTCCTTGATCAGGTCGTTCAAATTGCTGCCTTCCACATATTCCATCACGATGTAGTGCGTGTCTTCCTCCTCGCCGACATCGTAGATGCTGACGACGTTCGGATGCGACAGGGAGGCCGCCGATTGGGCTTCGCGCCGGAACCGGCGGACGAATTCCTCGTCATGGCCGAACTGCTGGCGCAAAATTTTGACGGCGACTTTACGGTTCAGCAGGACGTCATGCGCCTTGTAAACGAGCGCCATGCCGCCGCTGCCGATTCGTTCGATAATTTCGTAGCGTCCGCCCAGCTCTTGTCCGATCATCCTGTCACCTCATCTTCATCGCCGGCTGCATGGTCGATCAAAAGCACGGTGACGTTATCCTCGCCCCCGGCCTGCAGCGCAAGCTCAATCAGCCGCTCCGCCTTGCCGTCGAGATCCGGCTCTTCGGCAAGCAATGCCTCCAGCATGTCGTCTTCGCCGACCATCGAATACAAGCCGTCGCTGCACAGCAGCAGCATATCGCCCGCCGTCCAGGCAAAGCCCTTGACGTCCACCTCGACGTAGCGGTCGGTTCCGAGCGCGCGGGTCAGCACATTGCGGCGCGGATGGTTGGCCGCTTCCTCCGCGCTGATCTGGCCCGACTTGGCCAGCTCATTGACGAGCGTATGGTCCTCCGTCAGCAGACGGAGCCGCCCGTCGCGGATTTTGTAGGCCCGGCTGTCGCCGATATGCCCGATAATGCCGCCGCCTTCCCAAAGCATCGCGGCCACGACCGTCGTCCCCATGTTGTGGTAACGGTCATTCTGCGACGCCATCTCGTACACAACCTCGTTCGCCTGCAATATCGCTTGCCGGATCAAGGTTTTGGCCTGCTCCGGCTCCAATGGCTCCTTATAGTCCCGCAGCGACTCGCGGAACGTGTCGACCGCCAGCTGGCTGGCGACGTCGCCGGCCTGATGGCCGCCCATGCCGTCCGCCACGATGGCGACCGCTATGCCGTTCTCCAGCTTGCCCACCCACGCACGGTCCTCGTTGACGAGCCGAATGCGCCCGATGTCACTCCGGTTTGCCGTTCTCAATGACCGTTCACCTCGCCGACTCCATATGCTTCGCACGCAGCTGTCCGCAAGCGGCGGCGATATCGTGCCCCTGCTCCCTGCGGATCGTCACGTTGATTTTCTTCCTCTCCAGAATCCGTTGAAACTCGAAAATATCCTCGCGCGGCGTGCGCACGTAATTGCGTTCCGGCACGTGGTTGACCGGTATGAGATTGACGTGGCACAGCAAGCCTTGCAGCACGTCCCCCAGCTCCTCCGCATGCTCGGGACGGTCGTTGACGCCGCCGATCAGGGCGTATTCGAACGTGACGCGGCGGCCGGTCTTCGCGATATAATAGCGAAGCGCCTCCATGACGTCGTCGAACGGAAACCGCCGGTTGACCGGCATCAGCTTCGAGCGGAGCGCATCGTTCGGCGCGTGGATCGATATCGCCAGATTGATCTGCGTATTCTCCTCGGCGAACTTGTAGATGCTCGGCACGATGCCGCTGGTCGACACCGTAATGTGCCGCTGGCCGATGTTCAGGCCTTTCTCATGGATCATAATGCGCAGAAAAGCCATCGTCGCGTCGTAGTTCTCGAACGGCTCGCCGGATCCCATGATGACGATGCTGGAGATCCGTTCGTCCGTCTTGTCCAGCAGCTGCTGGGCGGTCACGACCTGCGCGACGATTTCTCCGGCCGTCAGATTGCGCTTCAAGCCGCCGAGCGTCGACGCGCAGAACGTGCAGCCGATCCGGCAGCCGACCTGGGTCGTGACGCAGATGCTGTTGCCGTAGTTATGGCGCATGACGACCGTCTCGATCGCGTGGTTGTCATGGAGGCCGAACAAATATTTGACCGTGCCGTCCTTCGATTCCAGACGCGTGATCTCGTTAAGCGTAACGAACCGGAACCCGGCGTCCAGCTTCTCCCGCAGCGCCTTCGACAGGTTGCTCATTTGCTCGAAGGAGGTCACGCGCTTTACATACAGCCAGTCGAACAGCTGCCCCGCGCGAAACGCCGGCTCGCCGTTCTCTTTCATCCAGTCCTGCAACTGCTCCAGTGTGAAATCATATATAAAAGGTTTCGTGTCGACCGGTTCCTTTTGGTCTTTCCTTTGTTTCGTTTCGCTCATTTGTTACCACCTGTTCCGCTTTTTGGTCGGCGTCGCGCCGGTTCGAGCCCGTCATTGCCGCGCATCCTTATTTTGACCATCCATCCTGCTATTGTATCACAATCGGCTTGGATGGACTACCGGGCACGGCCGGGTCGGCGCCGGGTCGGAGGGCCGCCGCCACCGGCGACGAGCAGAAATAACGCCAATTTCCGGCATTACTTCCCCAACGGAGGCGTGGCGCGGCGCGTTTAACGCCGGATTCCGGCGTTACTCCCCACGAATGACGCGGCGCGGCGCGTTTAACGCCGGATTCCGGCGTTACATCACCACGGAGGCGTGGCGCGGCGCGTTTAATGCCGGATTCCGGCGTTACTCCCGCGAATGACGCGGCGCGGCACGTTCAACACCGCTTTCCGGCGTTACTTCCGCCGGCGCAGCCTCGCGATGAAGAACCCGTCGCTCCCGAAATGCTGCGGCAGCAGCTGCACCATGCCCGGGAACGCAGCGCCCTCCCGGATAACGCCCGCCGAGCGCAAAGCGTCCAGCACATGCGGCGGCCACTCCGGGTCCAGCTCATACCC
This sequence comes from uncultured Paenibacillus sp., assembly GCF_963515335.1. Lineage (NCBI taxonomy): Bacteria > Bacillati > Bacillota > Bacilli > Caryophanales > Paenibacillaceae > Paenibacillus > uncultured Paenibacillus sp. Next base: position 24,498 of record NZ_CAUPYC010000044.1, read on the forward strand.
GGCATGCCCGGCAAGGAAACGGTCGATCTGCCGCTCGTTCTCCCGCCGCTCGATCGTGCACGTGCTGTATACAAGCGTGCCTCCGGGCTTCACGAGACGGGCGGCCGCCTCCAGCAGGCGCGCCTGAAGCGCGGCGATCGCGTCGACGTCCTCCGGCGACTTCGTCCACTTGATTTCCGGCTTCCGCCGGATGACGCCGAAGCCGCTGCAGGGCGCGTCGAGCAGGACGAGGTCCATCGACGCCTCCGCATGCTTCTCCGGAAGCCCGGCCGCATCGCCGACCGTCGTCCGGATGCAGGAAAGCCCGAGCCGCTCCGCCTGAGCAGCGATCAGCTTCTCCTTGTGGGGATGGATATCGTTCGACCAGACCGTGCCTCGGTCGCCCATCAGCTCCGCCAGATGGGTCGTCTTGCCGCCGGGCGCGGCGCAGCAATCCAGCACGGTCATATCAGGCGACGGCGCCGCCGCTTCGGAGACGAGCATTGAGCTCTCGTCCTGCACCGTCCACTCGCCGTTGCGGTACTCGGTACGGTCCGCCAGATTGCCTCCGCGTGCCACGACGATGCCCGCCGGCGACAAAGGGGAAGGCGTCGCATACAAACCTTCGGCCTTCAGCCGCTCGAGAACGGCATCGCGCGCCGCCCGCAGCCGGTTGACGCGGATCGAGCCGTTCGGCGGCTCATTGCCGGCGGCGCAGATCGCTTCCGCGGTCTCCGGGCCGTAATCCGCCGCCCAGCGCTCGACCAGCCAGTCAGGGTACGAATGCTTCAGCGCGATCTCCCCCGCCGAGGACGCCCGCTCGGGCAGCGTCAATTCGCTCCTTCTGCGGTCCACATTGCGCAGCACGCCGTTCACCATGCCGGATATCCCCGCATGGCCCCGGCGTTTCGCTATGGTGACCGCTTCATTGACTGCGGCATGAGCCGGCACGCGATCCAGATAGACCAGCTGATAGACGCTCATGCGCAGCAGCGCCAGCACCCAAGGCTGCAGCCTGGCCAAGCCTTTGGCGACGAAACGCTCCAGCCAGTAATCGAGCGTGCGCCGGCGCTGCACCGTGCCGTACACCAGCTCCGTCGCCAGTCCGGCGTCGGCCCGCGACAGCTCCGCCTCGCGCAAAGCGCGGTTCAGCTCCAGGTTGCTGTAAGCTCCTTCGCGCTCGATCCGCACCAGAGCATCGAGCGCGACCTCGCGTGCCGTGCGAACACGATGTTTATCATTCGCCATCCGAAGCGCCTCCGAGCACGGTGCCTTCGGGCAGCCGCACGCCTTTCAGCCATTCGGCGGCAGGCATCGCCTTTTTGCCCGCGGGCTGCACCTCCATCACTTGAAGCACGCCTTCGCCGGTCTGCACGAACAGGCCGTCCGCGCCGGCCGCCGCCACCGTGCCCGGCTCGCCGCCGCTGCCCAGCTTGTCCGCCGCCGCCCGGCACGCCCACACCTTCAGCACCTCGCCGTTCCAATACGTGAACGCGCCGGCAAAAGGCACGAGCCCCCGCACCTGGTTGCGGATCGCCTCCGCGCTGCGCGACCAGTCGATCCGCTCGTCCTCGCGCGTGAGGTTCGGCGCATACGTCGCCTCTTCCTCATTCTGCGGCACCGCCTGCGCCGTACCGTCCGCGATCGACGGCAGCGTTCGCATGAGCAGCTCCGCGCCGGCCAAGCTAAGCTTCTCGAACAGCGTACCCGACGTATCGTCCGTTCCGATCGGCACCTCTACCCGGCTGATCATATCGCCGGTATCGAGCCCTTCCGCCATATACATGATGGTAACGCCGGTCACGCGCTCGCCGTTGATGATCGCCCGCTGAATCGGCGCGCCGCCCCGGTATTTCGGGAGCAGCGAGCCGTGCACGTTGATGCAGCCGAGCCGCGGCTGGTCCAGCACCGCCTTCGGCAAAATCTGGCCGTACGCCGCCGTCACGATCAAATCCGGCCGCAGCGCCTCAATTTCCGCGACCGCCTCCGGACTGCGCATGCGCGCCGGCTGCAATACCGGGATGCCGCGGGCGAGCGCCGCCTCCTTGACGGGAGGCGGCGTCAGCACCTTTTTCCGGCCCTTCGGCCGGTCCGGCTGGGATACGACGGCAGCGACCTCGTACCCCGCGTCAAGCAGCTTATGTAAAGAAGGAACGGCGAAACCGGGCGTTCCCATGAACACGATCCGCATCCCGCTCACTCTCCGCTTCTTCTCGATTTCGCCGACGTATCGTAAAGCTCTTCCGCGATGTCCGTGAACAGCACGCCGTTCAAATGATCGATCTCGTGCTGGAACGCCCGCGCCATGAAATCGGTCGCCTCCACCTCGAACGGCTTGCCGTCGCGGTCCAGGCCCTTCACCTTGACCCGCTGCGCACGGCGGACATCGCCGCTTATGCCGGGAATGCTCAGGCAGCCCTCCGGCCCGAGCTGCTCGCCCTCCCGCTCGACGATCTCGGGGTTCACCATCTCGATCAAGCCGGTCTCCTCGCCCACGTCCACGACGATGACCCGCTTCAGAATGCCGACCTGCGGCGCGGCGAGACCGACGCCCTCCGCGTCGTACATCGTCTCCGCCATGTCCTTCAGCAGCTTGTGCAGATTGGCGTTGAATTTGCTCACTTCCTTCGCCCGCTCCCGCAGAACGGGATCCGGGTCCTTCACGATCAGCCGAATGGCCATGATGACGTTCCCTGCCTTTGCTTTGTAGGTGATAGGGGTGCCGGACATCCGGCAAGGTTTACAGTATAACCTGCGGATCGACGTCGACGCTGAACTGCACGCCGCCGGACGAAGCGCCCTCCGTGAACGGGGCCATCGCCTTGCGCACGAGCGCCGCCGCGTCGATTCGTCCCCGATATTTTATCATACATTGAAAACGGTAGCGATCCTTCAGCCGCGGAATCGGCGACGCGACGGGTCCGAGCAGCTCCAGCGCGCGCTCTGCCCCCGCCTCGAGCGGAGCGAGCAGCCCTTCCCCGGCGGCCGCGTTGCGCAGTTCCTCCGCGAACCGTTCCCCGGTCGACACGAGCAGCGGCAACTCTTCATGCGAAAGCGTGATCAGCACCAGCCGGCAGAACGGCGGATACGACAGCACCCTGCGCTGCCGAAGCTCCTCCCGCACGAACGATTCGTAATCGTGGCGCTTCGCGGTTTGCACCGAATAATGCTCCGGTGAATAGGTCTGCACGACGACCTCTCCCGGCAGCTCGTGGCGCCCCGCCCGGCCCGCCACCTGGGTGAGCAGCTGGAACGTTTTCTCCGCAGAGCGAAAATCGGGCAAATGCAGCGACGTATCCGCCGCGATCACCCCGACCAGCGTTACATACGGAAAATCAAGCCCTTTGGCGACCATCTGCGTGCCGAGCAGCACGTCGGCCTTCCGCCGGCCGAACGCGGTCAGCAGCTTCTCGTGGGAGCCCTTCTCGGACGTCGTGTCGACATCCATCCGGATGACGCGTATGCCCGGAAAAAGCTTGGCCAGCTCCTCCTCAACCTTCTGCGTTCCCGTCCCGAAATAACGGATATGCTCGCTTGCGCAGGACGGGCACGTCTCCGGCGTCCGCTCGGCGTGCCCGCAGTAGTGGCAGCGCAGCATCCGGCTTTTCTGATGGAATGTCAGCGAGATGTCGCAGTGCGGACAGCCTGCCGTGTACCCGCAGGACCGGCACATGACGAACGTGCTGTAGCCGCGCCTGTTCAGGAGCAGCACTACCTGTTCGCCGCGCTCGAGCCGCTCGGCCAGGGCCTCGTGCAGCCTTCTGCTGAACATCGAGCGGTTGCCGGACTTCAGCTCCTCGCGCATGTCGACCACCTCGACTGCGGGCATCGGCCGACCGCCGACCCGGTCGGGCAGCGGAATAAGCTCCGCCCGCCGCGGCTTTCCGTCCGCCGCCGGCGCGCCGAAGCCGGCCGCGGCGAACGTCTCGAGCGACGGCGTCGCCGATCCGAGCACGACGACCGCGCCGTGCTGCGCCGCGCGGCGCACCGCGACGTCGCGCGCGTGGTATTTCGGGCTCTCCTCCTGCTTGTAGGACGTCTCGTGCTCCTCGTCGATGACGATCAGCCCGATCCGCTCGAACGGCGCGAACACGGCCGACCGGGCGCCGATCGCCACCTTCGCCCGCTTCTCGCGGATTTTGCGCCATTCGTCGTATCGCTCTCCGGTCGACAGGCGGCTGTGCAGCACGGCGACCGCGTCGCCGAACCGCCCCTTGAACCGCTCGACCATCTGCGGTGTCAACGCGATCTCGGGCACAAGCACGATCGCCTGCTTGCCGCCGCCCAAGCACCGCTCGATCGCCTGCAGGTAAACCTCCGTCTTACCGCTGCCCGTCACTCCCTGCAGCAGCATCGTTCTTGCCTCTCCCTCCTCAACCGCCTCGGCAATGCGCGCATAAGCGCTCTGCTGCCGCTCCGTAAGCGGCAGCGGCTGCGTCCGCACGAAGTGCCGTCCCGCATAGGGATCGCGGTCCTCCTGCACCTCTTGGATGCGGAGCAGCCCCTTGTCCGCCAGCGCCTTCACGCTCGCCGCGGACCCGCCGGTTTCCGCCAGCAGCTTCCGCAGCGGCACCGGTTGCCCGAGCTCCAGCATATGCGCGAGCATCACGCGCTGCTTAGCCGCGCGGGCGGGCATTTCCGCCAGGGCGGCTGCGGCCGCTTCCCGGTCGTCCGGCGGAAACACGGTCAGCACGCTCCGCACGGACACCCGGTTGCGCACGGACACCGTCTCGGCGAGCAGACCCTCGCGCAGCGCTTCCTTGAGCAGACCGTCCCACTCGGGAAAACGCTGCTGCAGCGCGCTCAGCTTTACCGGCGAGTGGCGTGCCACATGCCGCAGCAGCTCCTCCGGCAGACGGGGCATCAACGTCAATTGGCCGGCTTCGTCCGCCGCGGTTTCAGCGGCCGCGGCCGCTTCCACCCCGCTTTTATCGTATTCGAAGCCGTTCTCCGATATGTAAATAAATCGCTCGGCCTTGCCTTTGAGCGCCGCCGGAATCATCGCCTGCAGCGCGGTCGTCCACGTGCAGCAGTAGGTGCCGCTCATCCACCGGGCCAGCTCGATCAGATCCGGCCGCAGCGGCGGCATCGGATCGAGCAGCTCCGCGATCGGCTTCAACCGCTCGGCCTCCACTTCGGCTTGCTCGGCGAAGCCGACGACAAAGCCCTGCAGCGTTCGGCCGCCGAACGGCACCGCCACCCGGCTGCCGACCTCGATCCAGCCGCGCATCGGGGCAGGCACCGCATAGTCGAACGGCCGGTCCGTCTGCCGGCTCGGCACGTCGACAATGACGCGCGCAATCATGAGTCCGCCTCCTCCCCGTACACCGTGCCTTTTGGACCGGCGAGGCCGCCGGCACCGTCGCGCGCACCCGACGGCGCATCGGGCCGCTTGCCCGGCCGGGCGTCGAGCCGCTCGGCGACCAGCCGCATCAGCCGCAGCCCCACCTCCCTTTTGGTCAGCACGGGCCACTCCGCCGCCAGGCCGCCCTCGTCGAACAACTGCACCGCATTAGTATCGCCGTTAAACCCCGCGCCCTCGGCCGTCACGTCGTTCGCGACGATGAGGTCGCAGTTTTTGCGGCGCAGCTTGTCCATCGCGTATAAGGCGATGTCGTTCGTCTCCGCCGCGAAGCCGACAAGGAATTGGCCCGTCTTGCGCCGGCCCGCCTCCTCCAGAATGTCGGCCGTCTTCTCCAGCTCGATGACGAGCCGGCCGCCGGTTTTTTTCAGCTTCGCGTCATGCTTGACGACCGGGCGGTAGTCGGCGACGGCCGCCGCCTTCACGACGATATCCGACTCGTCGAACCGGTCCATAACCGCTTCCAGCATGTCCGCCGCCGATTCCACCGTGACCGTCCGCACGCCTTCCGGCAGCGCGCCGACGGACCGGGTCGCCACAAGCGTCACGTCGGCGCCCAGATCACGGGCGGCTTCGGCGACGGCGATCCCCATTTTCCCGGAGGAGTCGTTCGTTATATAGCGCACCGGATCGATCCGCTCGATCGTTCCGCCGGCCGTCACCAGCACCCGGCGGCCCGCCAGGCTGCCGCGCTCCTCGAAGCAGGCCTCCACAGCCCTTGCAATCTCGTCGGGCTCGGCCAATCGGCCTTTGCCGACGTAGCCGCATGCGAGCTGCCCCGTTCCAGGCTCCACGAAGCGGACTCCCCGCTGCCCGAGCAGGCGGATGTTGTCAGCCACGGCCGGATGGGCGTACATATGCACGTTCATGGCCGGCGCGACAAGCACCGGCGCGGTTGTGGCGAGCACCGTCGTGCTCAGCATATCGTCCGCCAGCCCGTGCGCCATTTTGGCCAAAATGTTCGCGGTCGCAGGGGCGATCACCACAAGGTCGGCCCGATCCGCGAGATCGATATGGGACACCGCCGAGGGGTCGCGCTCGTCGAACGTGTCCGTGTGAACATGGTGCCGGGACAGCGTCTGCAGCGTGAGCGGCGCAATGAACTTAACCGCCGATTCGGTCATGATGACGTGAACGTCCGCGCCGGCCTGCACAAGCCTGCTGCACAATGCGGCAGCCTTGTAAGCGGCAATGCCTCCCGTGATGCCGAGCACGATCGTTTTTCCCTTCAGAACGGATGCTGTCAATCCCAACGCCCCCCTTGCGGCTTTTGCCTCGCTTCTAAAAAAAGAACAACCCGCATCTTCGAGGGTTGTCGCCGTTCATTCATTCATTTTTCGCATTCGGATCCGATTCGACCTGAACCAGGTCGCCGTAGATCTCTTCCAGCGCGACGCCTACATATTTGTGCGATTTCGGGCCCTTCAGCTCCGAAGCCGTGCCGTCCCTCAGCATCCGCGCGCGCCGCGATGCCGCGACGACCAGGGAATATTTGCTGTCAACCTTCTTCATCATCTCATCAATCGACGGATATAACATCGTCTATTCACCTCGCTCAAGCTTTTGCTTTCTCAATGACCGCCTGCAGCTCCGCGTATCCATCCAGGAACCGTTCGCGGCGGCAGTGCTCCGCCGTTACGATGCTCTGAATCCGGTGGCAGGCCGCATCGATCTCGTCGTTGACGACCGCATAATCGTAATGGCGGATAAGGGCCATCTCGTCTACCGCGACCGACATGCGGTGATCGATCACCGAGGCCGTTTCCGTTCCCCGTCCCGTAATCCGCTGCTTCAACTCGTCAAGCGACGGCGGCAGCAAGAAGATAAAGACGCCCTCCGGAAATTTTTCCTTGACCTTCAACGCGCCCTGGACCTCGATTTCCAGAATGACGTCCTTGCCCTCGGCGATCGTCTTGTCGACGAAATCGCGCGGCGTGCCGTAATAGTTGCCGACGTATTCGGCATACTCGAGCAGCGCGTCCCGGGCGATCATGTCCTGGAACTGCTCCTTGCTTTTGAAAAAATAATTGATGCCGTCGATTTCGCCCTGCCGCGGCTTGCGCGTCGTCGCCGAGACGGAGTATACGAGCTCGGGCATCTTGTGCCTGAGCACCGAGCAGACGGTTCCTTTCCCGACGCCGGACGGACCGGACAATACGATTAACAGTCCCTTTGTCATGTTACGCTCCATCTTTATTCGTCGTGGTCGTCATCCTTGGTCGACAAGCGGTGCGCGACCGTCTCCGGCTGAACCGCAGACAGAATGACGTGGTCGCTGTCGGTGATGATGACGGCACGCGTGCGCCTGCCGTAAGTGGCGTCGATCAGCATGTGGCGGTCCCTTGCCTCCTGGATGATCCGCTTGATCGGCGCGGACTCCGGACTTACGATCGAGATGATCCGGTTAGCCGAAACGATGTTCCCGAAACCGATATTGATGAGTTTGATTGCCATGGCCTGGTCCCCTCCGGTCTTCCTACTGCCGATCCCTTGCCTCGCTGCTCTTAAGCATGAACAGATGATTGCTCGTACCTGCGACATATGCAGTCTATTCTTGACGAAAAAGAGAGAGAGCATACGTTCGCGCCGCACTTCGTCCATTACCCCATATTTTAATTCATTTTTCACGCAGGAACAAGAGAAAAAGCGTACGCGTCCGAAAAAGCGAGCTATGCGGCTAAACCGTCGCTTTGCGGCTCGTTTTTTCCATGACGTAATGCGTAAGCCGCACCGACATGTCGTAGAACAAAAAAGGAGTAATCAGATAAATGCCGTTGAAATGTCCGATCGCCGCGTCCAGCAGCTCCTGCGCGATCCGCACGCCTTCGGCGCGCCCCGCTTCGCCCTCCAATCCGGCCATCCGTTTGCGGACATCGTCCGACAATTGAATGCCCGGCACCTCGTTATGCAGGTATTCCGCGTTGCGGCCGCTCGCGAGCGGCATGATGCCGATGAACACCGGAACGGGCAAATGCTTCGTCATCTCCGCGATCCGCGCGATCAGCTCCGTGTCGTAGACCGGCTGCGTCATAATGTAATCGGCGCCGGATTCGATTTTGCGCTCCAGCCGCCGGATCGCTTTGTCCAAATATTTGACGTTCGGATTGAAAGCGGCGCCTACGACGAAATTCGCCTTCTGCTTCAGCGGCTTGCCGGAGAAGGCCGTCCCGTCGTTGAGCTGCTTGATCATCCGGATCATCTCGAACGACGTCAGGTCGTACACCGAGCTGGAGCCCGGCAGATCGCCGAAGCGGGCCGGATCTCCCGTTACCGCCAGCACATGGTCGATGCCGAGCGCGTCGAGCCCCATCATATGCGATTGCGTGCCGATCAGATTGCGGTCGCGGCAGGCGATATGAACGAGCGGGCGCAGTCCGATCCGCTCCTTCACGATCGCGGCCAGCGCGAGATTGCTCATCCGCGTCACGGCGAGCGAGTTGTCCGCCATCGTCACGGCGTCGGCTCCGGCGGACTTCAAGGCGGCCGCCCCGTCCATGAACTTGCGGATGTCGAGGTCGCGCGGCGGATCAAGCTCGACGATGACCGTATGGCGTTCCCGCACGAGATCGACGATCGACGGGCCGAAGCCCGTGCCCGCTCCCGCGCCGCCCGCGGCTTCCGCCGGCCGGGCTTCCCGTTCGGCGCCCTCGCGCGGCGCCGGCTCGGCGTCCGGC
>NZ_CAUPYC010000045.1:0-33261 GCF_963515335.1 uncultured Paenibacillus sp.
TCCCTTGCGGAATGACAGGGCAGTTTCGCTCGTTGTTCAGTTTTCAAGGAACAAATGGTGTTTTCTTTTCGGCGCAAGCCGGGAAAGAAAAACCGTAATGTTCGTTTCTTTCTTTCATCGCTGCCTCTCAGCGGCGACTTGATTAATATATCACAGACACCAGAATGAAATCAACCTCTTTTTTCTGTGTTTACAATAGAAAATTTTGCAACGTCGGAAACAGGCTCTTCAGAACGGTATGCATTCGGCGCATACCCCTCCAGTACTGCGGCGGGCAGTTGCGCGTTCTGCCCATGTTCCTGAAGAAAGCTGCCCATAACAGAACGGTCTCTCCTGCCAGCCCGCCGCTCCTACTTTTTTGTATTAATCAGATGGTTGACGCATATGGAACTGACGCCAGGTCCAGAACATGCCGAACAACGTCGGGATGAAACCAGATGCCGCCGAGCCGTTCGATTTCCATCAGGGCGACACCGCTGTCGCGGGCGTTCCGATAGCTGCGTCGCGACGTTATGGCATCATACGTATCGGCGACGCGTATAATGCATGCGGCAAGCGGAATCTCCGTTCCCTTGAGGCCGTCCGGATAGCCTGTGCCGTCCCAGTTCTCATGATGATGCTTTACACCGGGAAGCAGAGTGTGAAGCGGATCGACCGGCTCCAGAATTTGAACGGAAATCAGCGGATGAGATCTAATTTCCTCCAAATCCCTTTCCGACAACTTGCCCTTATGGAACAGGATGTGGTCGGCGATGCCGATTTTACCGATGTCATGAAACAATCCGGCCAGACGGACGCTCTCGCACATGGGTGCCGACAACCCCATAGTGCGCGCGATGCGATGAGACATTTCGCTCACCCTGCTGGAATGTCCCCTTGTATAGGGATCCTTGGCTTCCAGCGCGGCAATCAGCGAAGCCATAATGCCTTCAATCAGACTCTGATTGGCCAGAACCTGGTGATCAAGATTCACTGTTACTGCCTTCAACTGACGGAACGCCTGCAGATAATCGCGTTCCTTCCGGACGATCTCACGATGAAAATAATGAAACAAGTATGTCTCCATAAAATTCTCCTGTCCGTCTCATCTCTATCTCTATCTCTATTGTATCTTTTCTCTTTTAATATATTCGTCTGTCAGGTTTGCCAAGCAGTGCGTCAGCTTTCCATCCATTCGTTAGCAATATCCATGGCGGCTTTGAATCGCTCACGGCCGGCCGTTACAAGACTTTGTCTGGCCGATTCCACGTTTCCCTCGAGCATCCATGCCGCATTCCTGTTCTTCACGACGTCAAAAGCTTCCCATGCTTCGCCGAGCCATTGGCAATACTGCTTGTCGCGCTCCGTCTGCGCACGGGCTGCAAGCGCATCCCAGCATTGTTTCAATACCGATTCCTGCTGCTCTTTCCTTCGATGCCATTCCCGTACGGCATCCGGGCCGTCCGCCTCCATCATGGCGACCATAATAGCCCGTATACCCATCGCGCACTCCATCCACCTGTCTACTTCCTTCTGGATGGGGTGACTGTCTGACGGGGAAGGCAGCTTGAACTGAGAGATGACGGAACGGAGCGACAAACTACCGTTGTATGCATCCTGTATGGTTTCGTTAATACCCGCCAAATTGCTTTGTTGAATTTCTGCAGAGGCAAGCACTTCCTCCGTACCGGCCGCTACCTCTTCGATCATGGCGGATGTCTGATTGGCGGCATCCGTCATGGCGAGCGTACTGCCGGTAATCTCCTTCAGCTTGCCGTCGACGGATGCCATCTGCTCGACGATTTGCCCCAAGTAGCCCTCCATGGCCTCGTATTTGAGAGAAGCGGCGCTCATGATCCGTTCCCCGTCTCCGACGATTACTTGCATCTCGTCAATCGACTGCTTGAGTTCCAGCGTGTTAGAGGTAACGGCTTTGATCGCATCCTGGATACTTCCTGTTTCATCCCGCGCCTGCACCGCAAGCTTGGACACTTCGCGGGCTACCACGGCAAAGCCCAAACCTTCCGCACCGGCGCGGGCCGCCTCGATATTGGCATTGAGCGCCAACAGCTGCGTCTGGGCCGATATCTCCTCTATAGTTTTGGTAAGAAGGGCGATTCGCTGCACCGCTCCTTCAAGCGAAGACATCTCCTCGCGAAGGCGCATACCCTCTCCTCGAATGGCCTCCATTTGATCCATTGCGTCCATAATTTCCTTGCGGCCCGCCGCCGCTTCTCCGGCATAGTGCCGAGCTTCACGAGCCACTTCATCGCTGTACTGCCCCACCTCTGTCAAGTAACCATGAACACGGTTCATTTCATCGGCCATATCGGTCAGGTGTTCCGAAGCGTCCTGCATGCCTTCCGCCATCTCCCGGATTGTGGCCGTTACCGTCTCCACTTGCTCCTTGACTGATTCGGACTGCTGCCCGGCAATCTCCATTCTGCGGTGCAGATTACGGGAAGTGTGATCCACAACGCGAATAACGGACGTCAGGCTGCGGATCATCCGCCTGAGCGGCTGCAGCATGGGCGTATCACGAACCGCCCGGGTATCGGACTTGCCCGTAAAATCACCGGAGGCCAATTGCGTAAACTGCTCGTTCATCTGCCTATAAACAGACGTTCGAAATAGAACAAACATGCTGACTCTCTCCCCTTCTAATGACGGATATGAACTTTCGCATAAAAAAGAAGCCGCACTCATGCCGAAGAGATTCACACACTTGTGTAATCAATCTCTCACGGAACCCAGAGCTGGCCTCTTTGCCGAATCGCTTACGTCGTTGTAAACGATAATTATGTCGAAAATCCTGCTTAGTATAGATGTCATTATAAATAACATGTTAAATCGTGTCAACTTATATATGTCATGTTATCTAACACTATCGTAAGAATTAGTGATTTTACTGACAAAAAAACTGCGGACACCAATGGGTGTCCGCGGGTGACTCTCCTTGCTATCAAGTTTTACTCGCCCGCACGCTCCCGCATCAGCGGGAACAGCAGCACGTCACGGATCGACGGCGCGTCCGTGAGCAGCATGACCAGCCGGTCGATGCCGATTCCGAGTCCGCCCGTGGGCGGCATGCCGTACTCCAGTGCGCGGATGAAGTCATCATCCATCTCATGCGCCTCGTCGTTGCCGTGCTCGCGCTCCAGGAGCTGGGCCTCGAACCGCTCGCGCTGGTCGATCGGGTCGTTCAGCTCGGTAAAGGCGTTCGCATGCTCGCGCGCCACGATGAACAGCTCGAACCGGTCCGTGAAACGCGGATCGGATTCGCTTTTTTTCGCCAAGGGCGAGATCGCGACAGGATGGCCTGTAACGAACGTCGGCTGAATCAGCGTATGCTCGACCAACGTTTCGAAGAAAGCGTTCAGGATATGCCCGAACGTCATGTGCGGCTCGACCGGCACGTTATGCTCCTTCGCCAGACGATGCGCCTCTTCGTCGGTCATCTCCGCCGCGAAGTCGACGCCCGTCGCTTCTTTCACCAGATCGACCATCGACACGCGGCGCCAAGGCGGAGCCAGATCGACCCGCTGCCCTTGGTACATGATCGTCGTCGTGCCGAGCACTTCCTGCGCAATATGGGCAATCAGGTTCTCCGTCAAAGCCATAATATCCTTATAATCGGCGTACGCTTCGTACAGCTCGATCATCGTGAACTCCGGATTGTGGCGTGTCGAAATACCCTCGTTGCGGTAAACGCGGCCGATTTCGTACACCTTCTCCATCCCGCCCACGATCAAACGCTTGAGATGAAGCTCAATCGCGATCCGCATGTAAAGCTGCATGTCAAGCGCATTGTGATGCGTGATAAAAGGACGCGCTGCCGCGCCGCCGGCAATCGCGTGCAGCGTCGGCGTCTCCACTTCGAGGTAGCCGAGGGAATCAAGATACCGCCGCATCGATTGAATAATCCGCGACCGGGTAACGAACGTCTGCTGCACGTCCGGATTCATAATCAAATCGACGTACCGCTGCCGGTAACGAAGCTCGACGTCCTTCAAGCCGTGGAATTTCTCCGGGAGCGGCAGCAACGACTTCGTCAGCACTTCAAGCTCCTTTGCCTTAACCGACGTCTCGCCGGTCTTCGTCTTGAAGACGGTGCCCTTCACGCCTACGATATCGCCAAGGTCGAGCAGATCGAACGCTTTGTATTTCGCTTCATCGACCGAATCCTGACGGACATAGATCTGGATTTTGCCGGATAAATCCTGAATATGGGCGAAAGCGGCCTTGCCCATTCCGCGCTTCTGCATGATGCGGCCGGCCAGGCTCACCTCCACGTTCTGCGCTTCGAGCTCCTCCTTGCTGGTGTCCGCATAGGCATCCAGAATTTCCTTTGCGCTGTGCGTCCTTACGAACTTGCCGCCGAACGGGTCCACGCCGAGCGAACGAAGCTCGTCCAATTTATTGCGCCGGATCTGCAGAAGCTCGCTCAGCTCCCGCTCCTGCACGTTCTGCTCTTGATTTTGTGTGTCCAAACGTTTCATCTCCTTCACAAATGAAAAAGCTTCCGAAGGAAGCTTTTTTGAGTACGCCGCGTCATATACTTACTTCTTGATATCCACGATTTTATATTGAATGATGCCGGCCGGTACGCTCACATCGACGATCGCGCCTTTGTTCTTGCCCAGAATCGCCTTGCCGACCGGACTTTCGTTCGAGATCTTGTTTTTCAGCGGATCGGCCTCGGCCGTGCCGACAATGGCATACTCCATCGTGTCGCCGAACTCGACATCCTCTACCGTCACGATCGAACCGATGCTGACCGTGTTCGTGTCAATTTCGTCGTTATTGATAATACGCGCGTTGCGCAGCATTTTCTCCAGCGTGATAATGCGGCCTTCGATGAAAGCCTGCTCGTTCTTCGCATCCTCATACTCGGAATTCTCGCTGATATCCCCATAACCGATGGCGATCTTGATCCGTTCGGCCACTTCGCGGCGTTTGACCGATTTCAGGTTCTCCAGCTCTTCCTCCAGCTTCTTCAAACCGTCCTGAGTCAGAATGATCTCCTTATCGCTCATCTAACCGATTCTCCTGTCATGTGCAAATTTTCATACGCTGAATGAATCCCCGTCGCGCACCGTTACGTTTGAAAATGGCGGCCCCGCCTCGGCAGCCGGCTTATACAAGCTGCATTTACGGACTTCAGGCGGAATGTTATTGCATGATTATATTGCATAAAAGCATCGGCTGTCAATCATACCCAACCTGTCCGGCCGCCTATGTAAACGTTTCACGCCATCATGCAAGGAATGCCGCGCGGCAATCCGCGCGGCGTATCCCATCAATGAGCGACGGTCTCCCCGGCATCCTCGAGGGAACGTACGTATTCGCCCAATATGCGCACCATATTATCGCGATCCGTTTCTTCCATGATGACGTCCTTGACCCGGGCGGCGCCGGGAAGCCCCTTCAAATACCACGCCAGATGCTTGCGCATTTCGCGTACGGCGGTCGACTCGCCCTTGAGCGCGATCAACCGGTCCATATGAACGATGGCGATCCGGATTTTCTCCGCGGCATCGGGCTCCGGCAGCAGCTCGCCGGTCGTCAAATAATGAATCGTGCGATACAGCATCCACGGGTTGCCGAGCGCGCCGCGGCCGATCATCACGCCGTCGACGCCGGTATGATCCAGCATCCGTCTCGCATCCTCCGGGGAGAACACGTCGCCGTTGCCGATCACGGGAATGGATACCGCTTGTTTGACATCCTTTATAATATCCCAATTGGCTTTCCCCGTATACAACTGCTCCCGGGTACGGCCATGGACGCTTACCGCCGAGCCGCCGGCCCGCTCGACCGCTTGGGCATTCTCGACTGCATAAACATGCTCGTCGTCCCAGCCGATCCGCATTTTCACCGTAACCGGCTTGTCGACGGCTTCGACCACGGCCGACACCATCTCGTAAATTTTACTCGGATCAAGCAGCCAGCGCGCGCCCGCGTCGCATTTCGTCACTTTGGGCACGGGACAGCCCATGTTAATGTCGATAATATCCGCGTTCGTCTGCCGGTCGACCACCTTGGCCGCTTCGACGAGCGATTCCCGGTCGCCGCCGAAAATCTGCAGGCTGAGCGGCTTCTCGCGCTCGTCGACGAACAGCATCTCCATCGTCCGCTTGTTGCCGTGCAGAATCGCTTTGTCGCTGACCATCTCCGCGCAGACGAGACCGGTTCCGAATTCCTTGGCGATCAGACGGAAGGCCGGATTGCACACGCCTGCCATCGGCGCCAGCACCACCCTGTTTTTCATCTCGATGTCCCCGATTTTCAACATGTCGCACCGTACTCCTTTCCTTCGCGTTCAGGCGTTATTTGCCGCTTGCCGTCAATTCCTCATAACCGATGCCGAGCGATTCGGCGATTCGTTCCAGCAGCTTCGTCTCGGGCTTGCGCGTCCCCCGCTCCAGGGAGCCGAGCACCGCGACCGACACGCCCAGGCGGTCGGCCAACTGCTGTTGGGTAAAGCCCTTCAATTTTCGAAAAGCGCGGATGCGCTGTGCCAATTGATCGTATTCCATAATGCAATGCCTTCCTTTCCCTGCCTGAGCGCCTCCCGGGCGGCGGCCTCGACGGCCTCCTTAAGCGGCGAAGCGTCCTTCAGCACATCCCGCAGCGGAACGAGCACGAACGCGCGATCCATCATGCGGGGGTGCGGCAGCGTCAGCTCTTCGGATGTCATAATGATGTTCTGCATATAAAGCAAATCCAGATCGATCGTCCTCGGTCCGTTGCGCATCGTTCGGACCCTGCCCAACTGCCGTTCGATATCGAGCAAAGCGCGCAGCAGCCCAACGGGTTCAAGCCGGGACCGGACGGCGGCCGCCATATTGAGAAAAGCCGGCTGGTCGGCGTACCCGACCGGGTCGGTCTCGTAAATGCCGGAAACGCGAATGACCGACATGTCCGGGTGCCTGTGGATCCTCCCCAGCGCCTCGGTCAGCATGTCCATGCGGTCGCCCAAGTTCGACCCTAGCGCCACATAAGCTTCCGGCCACGCCGCTTCGGCGGCAGGGCCGCGGCCCGCGCCTTCAGGCGGGAATGATTCGTCCATGCGCATCCCGCTTTCTGCGAAGCTCCACGGTAACGCCGTCGAAATGAATGTCGAACGGCGGATGCGGCTTCGTCAGCCTTACCGTCACTTCGTTTATAATAGTATAAGTGTCGAGAACGGCGGATGCAACACGGCCCGCCACCGCTTCAATCAGCTTCGACGGGGGGCCTTCTACGACGGATTTCACAAGCGCGTAGACCTCGGCATAGTTGACCGTTCGCGATAAATCGTCGGATTTCTCCGCGTCATGCAAATCGAGCAGCAGTTCGAGCTCCAGACCGAACCGCTGGCCGAGCCGGTTTTCCTCCGGAATCACCCCATGATAGCCGAAAAACTGCATCCCTCTCAAGGTCATTTTATCCATGAACGAATCACTCCCTTCCGGGGCGCGGGCCGCTTCGCCACCCGCGCCCCACGGCGGCCTGCCGTCGTTATTCCCGCACATCGGCCCTGCGATAAACGATCGCGTCGGTCATCGCCGCGACCCGCTTCATCGGCTTTACATCATGGACGCGGACGATTTGGCAGCCTTGCGCAATGCCCAATGCGACGGTCGCGCCCGTCCCCTCCACCGCATCCCCGGGCGGAAGCCCCAGCGTTTCGCGAATGAACCGCTTGCGGGATGTGCCGAGCAGCACCGGATACCCGAGCGCCGCGATCTCCTCAAGCCGACCGAGCAGATCAAGGTTATGCCCGTAGTTTTTGGCGAAGCCGATGCCCGGATCCAGCCAGATCCGCTCTTCTGCCACGCCGGCGGCCAGCGCGGTCTTCACGCCCCGAAGCAGATCGTCAAGCACATCCGGAACAAAATCCCCGTACTCGACCGCCTCGCGGTTATGGCTGATCACGACCGGACAGCCCCAGGCCGCCGCAACGGCGGCCATGCCGGGATCCGCCTGCAATCCCCACACGTCATTGATGATATGCGCACCGGCCTCGAGCGCCCGCTGCGCGGTTTCCGCCTTATAGGTGTCGATCGACAAAGGCATATCCGGCAGCGCTTCGCGCACGGCGCTTATGACCGGCAGCACCCGGCGAAGCTCCTCCTCCAGCGGCACCTGCGCCCCGCCGGGCCGCGTCGACTCGCCGCCGATGTCGATGATGTCCGCGCCTTCGGCGGCCATCACGCGCGCATGCTCCACAGCCGCCGCAACGTTGTCGTAGCGGCCCCCGTCGGAAAAAGAATCCGGCGTCGCATTCAGAATGCCCATAATCAGCGTTCGCCCGCCGAGCTCAAGCCGGACGCCGCCCGGCAGCTCATAACTTCGTTTCCATACGACCGGCCTCATTCCGGTTTTCCCCCTTTGCCATCGTCGGTATACCCCGTCATGCCGCGGTAAGCGGCAAGCAAGCTCCGCGTCACCGGTCCGATCCGTCCGTCTCCAACCGTCCGCGCACGGCCCTCTATATCGGTTAAAAGCGTCACGGGAACAATCTCCTGCACGGAGTTGGTCAGCCATACTTCATCCGCGCGAAGCAAATCGTCCCACCCGAAAAAGCCTTCCTCGCCAGGCACGCCCAGCGACTTCGACAGCTCCATCGTGATCGCCCGGGTAATACCGGGTAAAATGCCGTTGTCCGTATGCGGCGTCCAAACGGTGCCGTCCCTGACGAAAAACAGATTGCTGACCACGCCTTCCGCCAGCCTGCCCTCGCCGGTTAGCATCAGGCCTTCCGCGCCAGGCGAAGCGCCGGACGCCAGAAGCTCCCGCCTCGCGATAATATTGTTCATATAATGGAGCGATTTCAACCGGACCGGCGTTTCCGGCGTATTGCGGCGCGTCCGAAGCAGCCGCAGCTCCTTGCCTTCCCGATACAGCCTTTCGTCCATGGGGGGAAGCGGCTTGACGAGCAGCAGCGCGTTCGGCCGAACGTAATCGCCCGCCGGCAATCCAAGCTCGCCGACGCCCGCCGTCACCGTCAACCGTACGTAAGCGTCGGCGCCGGCCAGCCCGTTTGCGGCCAGCAGCTCCGCCAGCCAAGCGCGAACATCCTCTTCCGCCATTTGCCCAACGATGCCCAGCATTTCACAGCCGGCGCGCAGACGGTCCAGGTGACGGCCAAGCTGAAAAGGACTCCCGCCGTACGTCCGAAATGTCTCGAACAGTCCCATTCCGTACAAAAAGCCGTGATCGTATACCGGGATCACGGCTTCGCCCGCCTCGATGACGGACCCGTTATAACCGACCTTCATCGTGCGGCTTCGGCGCGCGACTTCAGGAAGTTCCGAAGCAGCGTCAAGCCGTTCTCCGTGATGATCGACTCGGGGTGGAACTGCACGCCTTCGATCGGGAATTCTTTGTGCCGCAGCCCCATAATTTCTCCAGCCTCCGTCTCGGCGGTAATTTCCAGGCAGTCCGGCAGCGTATCCTTTTTGACGATCAGCGAATGGTAACGGGTAGCCGTGAACGGAGACGGAATGCCCGTAAAAACGCCCTTGCCGCCATGATGCATCTCCGACGTTTTGCCGTGCATCAGATTATCCGCCCGGACCACCTCGCCGCCGAACGCTTGTCCGATCGCCTGATGGCCGAGGCATACGCCGAATATCGGCACTTTTCCTTTAAAATGCTCGATCAGGGCCAGACTGATTCCCGCCTCGTTCGGCGAGCAGGGCCCGGGAGAGATCAGGATGTGGTCGGGCGCCAGCTCTTCGATGCCTTTCAAATCGATCTCGTCGTTGCGCTTGACCACGATCTCTTCCCCGAGCTCGCCCAAATATTGCACCAGGTTATACGTAAACGAATCGTAATTATCGATCACCAGAATCACGGTAGGGCACCTCCTTCTTCGCAATACTGAACCGCCTTCCAAAGCGCCTTTGCCTTGTTCAGCGATTCATAATATTCCCGTTCAGGCTCCGAATCGATCACGATGCCGGCGCCGGCCTGGATATGCGCGAGCCCGTCCTTTACGATCATCGTCCGTATAATAATATTAAATTCCATATCGCCGTCATAGTCAATCCAGCCGAGCGAGCCGGTATACGGTCCCCGCCTTGTCGGCTCCAGCTCCTCGATAATTTCCATCGTGCGGATTTTCGGCGCCCCCGTAATCGTCCCTCCCGGAAAAGTCGCGGCAATCACATCGAACGCGTCCTTGCCCGATGCCAGTTCGCCTTCAACCTGCGACACGAGATGCATAACGTGCGAGTAGTATTCGATGACCATAAAATCACGGACCTTGACGGTGCCGTATGCCGAAATCCGCCCCAGATCGTTGCGCTCCAGATCGACGAGCATGATATGCTCCGCCCGCTCCTTCTCGTTCGACCGCAGCTCCTCCGCCATATGCCCGTCCTCTTCCGGCGTGCGGCCGCGCCTTCGCGTCCCCGCGATCGGCCGGGTCGACAGCCGACCGGCCCGCAGCTCAACCAGCAGCTCGGGCGATGCCGATACCAGGCTGAAATCGGGGCAGCGCAGGAAACCCATATAAGGAGACGGGTTCACCAGCCGCAGCCACTCGTACAGCTCGTCTGGCTCGGCGTCCGTCGCCTTGCTCTGCCGCAGCGACAAGTTGACCTGAAACACGTCGCCTTGCCCGATGTAGCCGCGAATTCGGGAAACGGCATTCATGTAATCGCCCTTCGGAAAAGGAGAGGCCAGTCCCTGCATCGCCTCGATATCGATATGCATGCTGTCCGAGGAGAGCAGCTTCCGACGGGCGGTTTCGCGGGCAGCCTCTTCCGTTGAAGCGGCATCCGACACGATCCGCTCCCATAAGGCCGCCATCTCCTCCAGCTTGCGAACCGCGTATTCATAGGCTGTTTCTAACCATGAATCACCCGCTGTGTGCGAAGGCGCGCCGTCAATCGCAGTATGCACCGAGCAGTACAAGGCTCGCTCCACATGGTCGATAATCCACAACTCGTCGAATTGCAGGAATAAATAGTCCGGCAAGCCCAAATCGTCGGCCGCCAGCTCGGGCAGCCGCTCGATGGAGCGAATAATATCATAGGACCAGAAGCCGGCCAATCCGCCCGTCCACTTCGGCCCTCCCCCGACACGGGGACCCTTGCGGGAACGCATATGTTCGCGTACCACTTCGAGCGGCTTGCCATGAATAACCCTTGCGTCCGCCGCGCCCGCCTGCATAATCTCCGCATGTCTGGAATATCCGCGAATCACGGCGGAAGGGCGCAGGCCGAGATAAGTGTAACGTCCGTCCTTGCCGCTCTCCAGCACGATCGCATGCTCCGACGCCGCCTTCCACGCGCCGGTCCACGTTCGCAGCCGATCCCCATTCTCCGCCAGCGGGATGCGCCGCAATAACGGCAGCGTCGTGCAGCCTTCCCGGCGCCAAGCGGTCCACTGCGCCAAGCTTGTCGTTTCCATCGCTCTTCCTTCCTCCAAGCCTCACGCCCGGTCCATCCATATTGCCAATAGTATGAGAAAAACTTCGATCGAAGTCAACACACGAAGATGAGCGGCCGCGTTCAGCCAACCAAAAAGCACCCCCGACCGAAATCGGAGGTGCAGTTGTGCTGTTGCCGATCCAATTCGGATCAGTTATCGAAGTTGAACAGCGGCGTGCTCAGGTAACGTTCGCCGTTGGACGGAACGATCGCAACGACGCGCTTGCCTTTGCCCAGCTCTTTCGCTACCTTCAGCGCGGCGTAGATCGCGGCGCCGGACGAAATGCCGCAGAGAATGCCCTCTTCTTTGGCGGCGCGGCGCGCGTATTCAAACGCTTCCTCGTTCTCCACGGTAATGACGCCGTCGTAAATTTCCCGGTTCAGGATATCCGGAATGAAGTTGGCGCCGATGCCCTGGATCTTGTGCGGGCCCGGCTTGCCGCCGGACAGAATCGGGGAAGCGGAAGGCTCGACCGCATAAATCTTGATGCCTGGGAAGCTTTCCTTCAGCACCTCGCCCGCACCGGAGATCGTGCCGCCGGTGCCGATACCCGAGATGAACGCATCCAGCTTGCCGTCCAGCGAGTTGATCGCTTCGACGATTTCCGGGCCGGTCGTTTCGCGGTGGATTTTCACGTTCGCCTGGTTCTTGAACTGCTGCGGCATGAAGTAGCCCGGATTCTCGTTCACGATTTCCTCGGCTTTGCGGACAGCGCCGTTCATGCCCTCGGAGCCCGGCGTCAGCACGATCTCCGCGCCGTATGCGCGAAGCAGGTTGCGCCGCTCGATGCTCATCGTTTCCGGCATAACGAGAATCGCTTTGTACCCTTTCGCGGCAGCGACCAGCGCGAGGCCGATCCCGGTGTTGCCGCTTGTCGGCTCGACGATCGTGTCGCCCGGCTTGATGCGTCCTTCTTGCTCCGCCACTTCGATCATGCTGATGGCGATCCGGTCTTTAACGCTTGCACCCGGGTTCTGGTACTCCAGCTTGACGTAGATTTCCGCGCTGTCTTCCGGCACAAGACGGTTCAAGCGAACAAGCGGCGTATCGCCGATCAGATCGGTTACGCTGTTTACAATTCTGGCCATGTTGGAAGAGCCTCCTTATTTCCGACTAATTTAGTAGGTTTTGATCTGTTTTTATCTTATCAACCGCAGGCTCACGTTGTCAATAGCCAGTTTATCGCCCGGACAGTTCCTTCATCATTCATAGCGTTTCATGCTCCGTTCACGGGCTCACGGACAAACTCCGCGCCGTATTTGGCGAGCAGGCTGTTCTCCACCTCCGGAAGCGGATCGGCCTTCTCCAGCGCCAGCTGCTTCCTCACCCTCTCCCGCAGTCGGCGGTTGTCCGGCGTCTCGACGATCGTTCGTTCGTCGAGGCGCACGACGGCCCAGCCCCTATCGACTTCAACCGGACCGGTTACGGCGCCCGGCTGAATCGCACCGACCGCCTCGAGCAGGTCCTCGTCGACGAACGGGTCGGAGGCGTCGACCGTGCCGATCGAGCCGCCGTTGTCGGCCGAAAATTCATCGATGGAATAAGCCCTCGCGAGCGCATCGAACGATTCGCCCGCTTCCAGCATGCGAAGGATCTCTTCCGCCTCCCCGCTCGTTGCCGTCACGATCCAAGACAACGCCAGCCTTACGGTAGGCTCGAATTGCTCCGGATTGTCGCGTATATAAGCCTCCACCTCGTCGTCGCCGATATCGACCGAGCGTACCGCGATTTTCTCCAGCAGCAGCCGCTGCCTGACATCGGCGATGACGGTTTCCCGGTCCATACCCAGCTGCTCCTTCATCGATGCGAAGAACGCCGCCTCGTCGCCGTAGCCTTCGATCATGAGGTCGAGCTCTGCCTGCAGCTCCTCCGGCGTAACGTCAAGCCTGTACGCCTCGGCCTCCAGCCTCACGGCTTCCTTTACCAGCATCGCCCGCAGTACGGATTCGCCGTATTGCTTCTCCAGCTCCCGCTGAAGCATCCCTTGCGTAATGACGGTATCCCCGATCGAAGCGACCGTACGGCCGTCCGGGCGGCCGGAGACGCCGCCACCGCCCTCCCCGCCGGCATTCGGCGCGGGCGGATCGCCCGGCAGTGGAGGCTCCGGCCGGTTATCCGGAACGAGCCGAACGGCGACGATCACGGTCAATACGATTAGACAGACGGCTTGAAGGATGACGACGGCCTTCAGCGCGTTCAATTTGTTCATGAATCCGGCCCCCGCTTATTGGATCGGCTTCGGCTTGGCTTGATCCAACAGGCTTTCAAGATGCGGACGGTCGAAAATGTAAGTCTCGTTGCAGAAATGGCATTCGACTTGCGCTGTTCCTTCTTCCTCGATCAATTGCTTCAGTTCCGATTCGCCCATACTGATGAGTGTTTGCTCCACGCGCTCCCGCGTGCATTTGCACTTGAAAACGACCGGCATCTCATCGTGAATCGTGAGGTCGTCTCCGACCGCGAACCCGAGTATGCCTTCCGGCGTTTCCCCTTGATCGAGCAGGGCGGTCACCGGCGGCATCACCGCCAACGCCTGCTCAAGCCGCGTAATATCCGCATCGGACATGCCCGGCATAAGCTGAACGATGAAGCCGCCTGCCTGCAGCACCGAGCCGTCCGTATCGACAAGCACGCCGAGTCCGACCGCCGAAGGGGTCTGCTCCGACGAGGAGAAATAATAGGTGAAATCTTCCGCGAGCTCCCCGGAAATGATCGGGACGCTTCCCCGATACGGCTCCTTCAACCCCAAATCCTTAATGATGTGGATATGGCCGCTTCGTCCAACCGCGCCGGCCACGTCCAGCTTACCCTGCGGGTTGCCGGCCAAATGCACCTGCGGATGATCCGCGTAGCCGCGCACCTCGCCCTTCGCATTGGCATCGACGACGATCTGGCCGATCGGGCCGTCCCCTTTGACCTGTATGGTGAGCTTTTCTTCCCCCTTGAGCATGGCCCCCATCATCGCGCCCGCGGTGGCCGTTCGCCCTAGCGCCGCCGTAGCGGTCGGATAAGTATCGTGCCTGCGCCGCATCTCGTCGACCAGTGCGGTCGCGCGCACCGCGAACACGCGGATTTTGCCGCCCCAGGCGGTTCCTCTCACCAGCACGTCTTTCTTCGCTATCGTTTCCGGTTGGCCGGTTGGTTCCCTGTCCATTTCATTCATCCCTCCGTTCCTTAAGCTTCCATGTTGCGGTCGTATATAATCCGCAATCCGTCCAGCGTGAGCAGCGGATCGACCTCCTGAATCGCCTCCGACTCGCCGGCAATGAGCTCCGCCAGTCCGCCGGTCGCAATAACGCGCGGATTCGTTCGGAACTCGGCCTTTATCCGGCTGACGATGCCGTCTACCTGACCTGCGTAGCCGTAAATAATGCCTGCCTGCATCGACGTCACGGGATTGCGCCCGATAACGCTTTTCGGCTTCACCAGCTCGATCCGGGGCAGCTTGGCCGCCCGTTGGTACAGCGCCTCGGTCGATATGCCGATGCCAGGCACAATCGCCCCGCCCAAATAATTGCCCGCCGGGTCGATGTAATCGAACGTCGTGGCCGTGCCGAAATCGACCACAATCAGCGGCGGGCCGTATTTCTCGATCGCCGCGACCGCGTTGACGATCCGGTCGGCTCCCACCTCGCGCGGATTCTCGTAACGAATGTTAAGTCCCGTCTTGATGCCCGGTCCCACGATGTACGGGGTCTTGCGAAAATAGCCGCTGCACAGCTGCTCCAGCGTGCGCATCAGCGGCGGCACGACCGACGAAATGATGACGCCGTCGATGTCGCTCATCTGCAGCCCCGCATACGCAAACAGATTGTGGATCGTGATGCCGTACTCGTCGACGGTGGCGGACCGGTTCGTGCTGAGCCGCCAATGGTGAAGCAGCCGCTTGCCCCGGTATATGCCCAATACGATATTTGTATTCCCTACGTCAACGACGAGTATCATTCCGCGCGGCCTCCCGGTTTCTTCCCGCCCAGGTCCAGGCTGATGTCCAGCGCGTCGAACGAGTACGTCAAGCCTCCGACAGAAATGACATCCACGCCCGCGGCCGCGATGCTCCGCACCGTATCGAGCCGTACGCCGCCCGACGCCTCGACGGTAACGTGGGGAGCGCGCGACTTGATGCAGCGCACCGCTTCCGCCATCCGTTCCGGCGGCATATTGTCGAGCATAATGATATCGGCTCCGGCGCCGAGCGCTTCTTCGACCTGCTCGAGCGATTCCGTCTCCACTTCGATCGTCATCGTATGGGGAATGCGCGCCCGCGCCGCTTCCACCGCTTCCCGGATGCCGCCGGCGCCCTTGATATGGTTGTCCTTGATCATGACCGCGTCGTACAAGCCGAACCGGTGGTTGGCTCCGCCGCCTACGCGTACCGCATACTTCTCAAGCAGCCGGTGGCCCGGCGTCGTCTTGCGGGTATCGACCAAACGGACGGGCAGCCCATCCAGCGCTTCGACGAACCGGCGGGTTTTCGTGGCGATGCCGGACAACCGCTGCATCAGGTTAAGCGCCAGCCGT
The DNA here is from genome assembly GCF_963515335.1 of uncultured Paenibacillus sp. NCBI lineage: Bacteria > Bacillati > Bacillota > Bacilli > Caryophanales > Paenibacillaceae > Paenibacillus > uncultured Paenibacillus sp. The sequence continues at coordinate 15,928 of NZ_CAUPYC010000045.1, forward strand.
TCGCCGGTCAGCAGGCTGTGGACGCTTCCTTCGACCTCGGCAAGCACCGTCCCTTTTGCAACAGATGTACCGTCCTCGACCATCGGCCGAAACGCCAGCGACGGATCGACGAGATGAAAAACAAGCCGCGCCACCGGCATGCCCGCAATGACGCCGTCCTCCTTCACATGAATAACGGCCGTTGCGGTCCGCCCCGCCGGGATGGTCGTCTCCGTCGTGACATCGCCGAAGCCCACGTCCTCCGCCAGCCATGCCGCAATCTGCTCCCGGATCGCCTGATTATACCGGTTCAACTCAAACATCGTCGATTCGCTCCTCCATCATCCCGAAGTCCCGGTGCAGCACGGTGTGCTTGCGCCAGAGCAGGTCGTCCCGTTCCGGAAAATCTTCCCGCGAATGCGCGCCCCGGCTTTCCTCCCGCGCAAGGGCCGCCTGCGTCGTCAGCAGGGCGCAGGTCAGCAGGTTCGCAAACTCGTACTCCTCCCGCTTCGTCAGCACGGTCTGAAAAATCGGCAGCTGCCGCTTCAGCTCTTCAAGCCCCTTTTGCAGCCCTTTGGCGTCGCGGCGCAAGCCGGAATAACGCACCATGATTTTCTGCAGCTTCAGGCGCTTCTCGACGACCGCTTGAATCGACGAGGCGCTGCGCACCGAAGCGATTTCCATCTCCCGCATGTCGGTTAACGGCTCGAGCTTCTCGATGCGCTCCACAATTCTTCTCCCGAAAACGATCGCCTCGGACAACGAGTTGCTGGCAAGACGGTTCGCGCCGTGCACACCGGTCGACGAGACCTCCCCGCACGCGAACAGACGTTTAATATTCGTCTCTCCGCTCAGGTCGGTTTTGACGCCGCCCATCATATAATGAGCCGCGGGGGCTACCGGAATCCAATCGGTCGTCAGATCGAGGCCGTAGGTCAGACAGAATTCGTATATATTAGGAAAACGATGCTTCACGAGCTCCGCCGATTCATGGGTGATGTCGATGTAGACGAACGTCGACTTCGTCAGCTCCATCTCGCTGACGATCGCCCGGGCGACCACATCGCGCGGCGCAAGCTCAAGCTGCTCGTGATAGCGCTCCATGAACCTTTCCCCTTTGATGTTGCGCAGCACGGCTCCCTCCCCGCGAACCGCCTCGCTAATAAGGAAACGGGGCGCCCCGGGGTAGCACAGCGATGTCGGATGAAATTGAATGAATTCCACATCCTGGATATAGGCGCCGGCCCGGTAGGCCATCGCGATGCCGTCGCCGGTCGCAACGTCCGGATTCGTCGTATAACGGTACAGCTGGCCGGCTCCGCCCGAGCACAGAATCGTCGCCTTGCCGCGGACCAGCACCCGCGTGCCGTCCGGCTTCTGCACGAGCGCGCCGCAGCATTCTCCGTCCTGCGTGATCAGGTCGATGACGAAATGATCGTCCCACACCTCGATATTCGGATCATCCTTCGCCTTCTCGGACAACGCCCTCACGATTTCATAGCCGGTCGCATCGCCGTTCGCATGCAGAATACGGCGCTGACTGTGCGCCCCTTCTTTGGTGAGCGCATATTCGCCGTTCTCCCGGTCGAATTGCGTGCCCATCCGGATCAAATCCCTCACGCCTTGCGGCCCTTCATGCACAAGCACATCGACGGCGGCATGCTTGCATAAACCCGCTCCTGCGATCAGCGTATCCTGACGGTGAAAGGCCGGCGAGTCCTCGGGGGACGTCACCGCGGCAATGCCGCCTTGCGCGTAGCGGGTATTGCTGTCGAGCAGCGACTTTTTCGTGATCATCAGCACCGAATGGCGCTCGCTTGACTTGATGGCGGTAAAAAGACCGGCAATGCCGGCCCCGATTACGATCACGTCCGTATCGACCACGGGGAGCCTCTGCAGCTCCTCGTCGACCAAATATCTTGGAATCATCGGGCGTCCTCCACTTCCCTGCCGACGGCCGGCAAATTGACTCCGCTTGTCCGGGCATGAAGCAGCGCATGCTACTTCACTTGCAGCATGCGCTCCAGAGATAAACGGGCTTTGTCGGCCACTTGAGGCGGCACATAAATTTGCGGCTGCATCGTTTCCAGACACTTCACGAGCTTTTTGAGATTGTTCACTTTCATATTCGGGCAGACGAGGTATTTGGTGGCGAAATGAAACGTCTTGTCCGGACTGTCGAGCCGCAGCTGGTAGCCGGTTCCGTCCTCGGTGCCCACGATGAATTCCTTATGGGCCGACTCCTTGCAGAACTTGATGATCGCCGTCGTGCTGCCAACGAAATCGCCGAGCGCCACAACCTCCGGACGGCACTCCGGATGGACGACGAACAGCGCTTCCGGATGCTTCGCCTTCATCTCCTCGACGTCTTTCACGGTCAGCATGTCATGCGTATTGCAGTAACCCTCCCATAGGATCATTTTCTTGTCGGTATGCTGCTGTACGTAGTGGCCGAGATTTTTGTCCGGAACCCAGATCACCTCGTCGCTTTCCACCGAGTTGACGACCTTGACGGCGTTCGCCGACGTGCAGCAAATATCCGTCTCCGCCTTGACCTCCGCCGATGAGTTGATGTAAGTGACGACCGTGGCGTTCGGATGCTGGGCCTTCAACTTGCGCAGCCCCTCGACATTGACCATGTCGGCCATCGGGCACCCCGCGCGCTCGTCCGGGATGAGCACCGTTTTGTTCGGAGCGAGAATTTTGGCGCTTTCCCCCATAAAATGCACGCCGCAAAAAACGATCGTGTCCGCGTCCGTCTGTGCGGCCTTCTGTGCGAGCAGAAATGAATCGCCGCGGAAATCCGCAACCTCCTGGATCTCGTCACGCTGATAATAATGAGCAAGAATAATGGCATTGCGTTCTTTCTTCAACTGCAGCAGCCGCTCGCGCAATTCGCGGTTCTGTTCCGCTTTGCGCTCAAGCGCCAAAGCTTCCATTGTTAATCCTCTCCTTCATAGCCCGAAGACATTGTTCCCCGAGGCCGCTTGACGATACCGGCAGTCTGTCCGGCGAGGCGATCGCGCGGGCGCACAGCCCGGCCAAACCGGCGAATCAATTATAGTTAACAACTAATTTACACGTCCCGTCTGGGGCTGTCAACAAAAGCCCGGCCCATCTTCGCGCCGTTGCAGTGAGCGATCTCACGCAGGGCCGTGCTATATTCGCCGCACGTTCCGTTATCGGCCGCCGAGCCGTTTTTTAGTTATGACCATGATCACCCGGATTCAGTCATCGTTAAGCCCGTTTGACGACTTCTCTCACTGGGGATCGAAGGAGATAAAGGCTTCACTGGCTGAAAGCTTGAAATTCATCTTAAGATACTTTCCATGAAAGGAACCGACTACCGACAAAGGGCTTCCGCCGAATGCAATTCGGTGGAAGCCCTTGTCTCGTCTGCGCGGTTCAACCATTCGTCGAGCCGTTGCCGCCGTTGTTGTCGCCCGGCGGCAGCGTGCCCTCGCCCGGCTCCTTGGACTGGATCCGAACGCGGACATTGCCGAGCGTATCGATGCTCGGTTCGCCGGTCGTTTCGGCCGGCGTTCCATCTCCGCCGCCTTCCCCATCGATCGATCCGGTATCGATGAGCCGCTTGATTTGCTCAAGCTCGAGGGTTTCTTCCTTGAGCAGCGTCTGGGCGATCAGATGCACCTCGCGGTTTTTCTCGTTCAGGAGATCCTTGGCGCGGTTATAACAATAGTTGATGATATTCTGCAGCTCCTGGTCGATTTCATAGGCGATCGCATCGGAATAATTCTGCTCATGCCCGATGTCCCGGCCGAGGAACACCTGCCCTTGTGTGTTGCCGAACTGAAGCGGTCCGAGCTTCTCGCTCATCCCGTATTCCATGATCATGCTGCGCACGATCGAGGTCGCTTGTTTGAAATCGCTGTACGCGCCGGTGCCGATTTCGCCGATAAACAGCTCCTCGGCCACACGGCCGCCGAGCAAACCGGTTACCTTATCGAGCAGCTCCTGCTTCGTCACCAGCATGCGGTCTTCCTTCGGCAGCATGATGACGTAACCGCCGGCCCGGCCGCGCGGTATGATCGTCACCTTGTGCACCGCATCGGCGTGCTCAAGGAAATAGCCGATAATCGTATGGCCGGCTTCGTGGTAAGCGACGATCCGCTTCTCGCGGTCGCTGATCACGCGGCTGCGCTTCTCCGTACCGACGACAACCCGGTCGATCGCTTCGTCCACCTCGATCATTGCGATATCCTTCTTGTTGCGGCGCGCCGCCAGGAGCGCCGCTTCATTCAGCAGGTTTTCCAGATCGGCGCCGGTGAAGCCGGTCGTCCGCTTGGCGATCACTTCAAGCTTGACGTCCTTGGCCAGCGGCTTGTTGCGGGCATGCACTTTCAGCACCGCTTCGCGGCCTTTTACGTCCGGGCGGTCAACCGTGATTTGCCGGTCGAAGCGGCCGGGACGCAGCAAGGCAGGGTCAAGAATATCCGGGCGGTTGGTTGCCGCAACGATGATGATGCCTTCGTTCGCTCCGAACCCGTCCATCTCGACGAGCAGCTGGTTCAGCGTTTGCTCGCGCTCGTCATGTCCGCCGCCGAGACCTGCGCCCCGTTGACGGCCGACGGCGTCGATCTCGTCAATAAAGATGATACAAGGCGCGTTCTTCTTCGCGTTCTCGAACAGGTCACGGACGCGGGATGCGCCGACACCAACAAACATTTCCACGAAATCGGAACCGGAGATCGTGAAGAAAGGAACGCCCGCTTCCCCTGCGACGGCGCGCGCAAGCAGCGTTTTACCGGTACCCGGAGGCCCGACGAGCAGCACGCCCTTGGGAATGCGCGCGCCGACGGCCGCGAACTTGCGGGGATCCTTCAGGAATTCGACGACCTCGACGAGCTCTTGCTTCTCCTCGTCGGCGCCCGCCACATCCTCGAACGTCACCCGCTTCTTCTCTTCATTATAAAGGCGCGCGCGGCTCTTGCCGAAGTTCATCACCTTGCCGCCGCCGCCTTGGGCTTGATTGATCAAGAAGAAGAACAGGATGAAAATAATCACAAACGGAATGATCGAGGTAAGGAATGTGAGCCAAATGCTCGGGCCTTGCATCTTCTTCATCGTTAAATCGAAATCGTTGGCCTCCGAAGCTTCGACCACTTCCTGAACCGCGAATTCTTCCGCGCTCATCCGCGAGAAAAACTCCTTGTTCTCCGCGCCGCTCGGTGCCTTTCTATATTCACCAGTGACCAAGTAGGACATGCCGTCAAACTTCAGCGTCAATTCAGCAACGTTATTGTTGGCGATTTCCTGCCGCAATTGATCGTAGCGAAGTTCTTGGGTTGTGTCGTTTTGGTTGCTGATAAATTGAACGATCCCGACGGTCACCAAAAATATAAGCAAATAAAATCCAGTGTTCCGGATGATCCGATTCATCCCCTACCTCCTCTCAAGGCGCATAAAATATTTTACCATAGCAGGTTGGCCCATCTCAATAGAACCGGGAGGCGGGGCATGCCAGGCAATTGCTGTGTACGGATGCCGCTATTTGCTGTATACTTCGGGCTTCAGAATGCCGATCAACGGCAAGTTGCGGTATTTCTCCGCGTAGTCGAGCCCGTAGCCGACCACAAAAGCGTCAGGCAGGGTGAAACCGGTATAATCGGCCTCCAGATCAACCGTTCTTCGGGCCGGTTTGTCAAACAAGGTTGCGACAGTGACCGATTTGGCGTTCCGCCGCTCCAGCACATCGATCAGGTAGCTAAGGGTCAGTCCGCTGTCGATGATATCCTCGACGATCAGCACGTCGCGGCCTTCCACCGGTGTGTCCAGATCCTTCACGATCTTGACGACGCCGGACGATTTGGTCGACACTCCATAGCTGGAGACAGCCATGAAATCGAGCTCGAGCGGGATGCTCATGCTCTTGACCAGATCGGCCATAAAAATAAACGCGCCTTTGAGCACGCAAATGACAAGCGGATTGCGGCCGTTGTAATCCCGGCTCAGCCGCTCCCCCATATCCCTTACCTTCTGCTGAATCTGCTCCGCGTCATACAGAACCTCTTCAATGTCGTTAAGCAACGTTCGGAACCCCCATCGGTTTGCCGCTCCTGCCGCGAGCCGTCCGAAGACCGCCCGGTGCTGCGGCATTGTGCTTTAATCGCGTGCTTCTTCTTCATGCTCCATCATCGCTTCGCCGCCGTGCGCGGACGTGTCCTTCCATTCGAGACGGAGCAGCCTTTGCGTCGCGGCCGTCACCGGCGCAGCCGACGAACGGCGCAAGCCGGGAATCCACAGCAGCCGGCCCTCCGCGTCCCAGACGAGCGGCAGCCGGTCCCTGAGGGACGGAGCGATCTTCTCATCAACGAACATATCTTGCACTTTTTTGGAGCCGTTTAATCCCATGACGGACATTCGGTCGCCCGGACGCCTTCCGCGCACCGTCAGCGGAAACCGGACTTCGTCGGCGTCGAACTCGGCAGAGTTGCGCCCTTGCGCTTGCCGTCCGGTTTCGCCCGCTTGGCGGCCGGTCACCCGGATAACCAACTCTCCGGGCGTTTCCGCTACGAACAGCCGCTTCTCGGTTTCGCCGGCCATCCCGCCGACGATATAGAGCAAGGATCCGTCACCGGGCCTCGCATTTTCATGCGTCCAGCGGAGCGTTTCGTACTCGCGCAGACAGCGGATGCCGCTTCCGGCGTCGATCGACCACGTCGTCGGCGCAGGCGCGATGGCGGCCGTCCGGATCCGTTCAACCCGCTCAAAAGAAGCGGACTCTTGTGCCGGAGTGAGATAGTTTAATATTAGTTTAATCAATCTCCTTTGTAAAGCGACAGGCAGGTCCAGCAAGGCGTGCCGGCCGACCTTCCATCCGCCCTCCACCCGCCTGGCCGAGGCGCGGAAAACGCTCTCCGCCGCAGCGTCCAAATATTCATCCTCCGCGGCGCTGATCTCCGCCAGACGGACCAGCGATTCCGCGATGTTCGGATTGTACTTTTCGAGAAAAGGCAGGATATCCAACCGCACCCGGTTGCGGAAATACCCGCGCTTGGCGTTGCTCGCGTCCGTGCAATAGCGTAAACCCGCGATCGCGCAATACGCGATAAGGTCTGCCTTGTTCATACGCAGAAAGGGGCGTATGAGTTCCACGTTTTTTTCCCGCCGCTTGGCGGCCATGCCGGAGAGCCCCGTCGCCCCCGTCCCCCGCAGCAGCCTCATCAGCACGGTTTCGGCCTGATCGTCCGCGTGATGGGCGAGCGCAATCCGCGCGGCGCCATACCGTTCCGCCACTTCATGAAGAAATCCGTAGCGCTTTGCGCGCGCGGCCGCCTGTGGGTTCATGCCCGTCTCCTCAATATACGCCGGGACGTCGAAAAAAACGGTCTCGCATGGAATGCCGAGCCCGCCGCACAAGCTGCGAACCGCCTCGGCCTCCGCAGCCGATTCCGCTCCGCGGAAGCCGTGGTCGACATGCGCCGCCACGATTTGCAAACGCTCCGCCGGAGCCAGAGCATGGAGCACATGGAGCAAGGCCGTCGAATCGGGCCCGCCCGACACGGCGACCACGATCGTGTCGCCCGGCAACCACAGCTCTTCGCGCCGGGCCGTATCCCGGGTCCGCTTCACCAGTTCCTCCATGACCCCACACCAACCTCTTCCCAATCATTACACGGATGCCGACAACGTCAAACACCGCCATCTACCGGCAGAAAAAGCGGCATGCCGGCGATCCGGCCCTCATGGAAGCCCGAGCGTCAGCATGCCCTCCGCCATCATCCACGCGATCGTCGCGACCAGCGCCGCTATCGATCCGGCGAACAATCCTTTCATCCAACGCGGCGCCGCGGGCCGCTTCATCCGGACACCGGGCCCGCGCATCAGCCGCTGCCAGGCCGCCGCCCCCTCGCGGGCGTTCGTGAAGCCGCCTTGGAACGCTTTGCGCAGCCATCCGGAGAACGGCCTAAGCGTCGGATTCCCTTCAGCCAGCTTCAGCAGCTCGTCCGCGACCCGGTTCTGCGGCAGCAGCGACTGCGTTAAATGCACGAGCCGCCTGCCTTCAAACAAATGCACGCAAAGCACGCCGAACGAGAACAGATCGTAGGAACCATCCGCGGTCCGGGGCCCCGCGTTCCAATAGCCCCGGTCGTATATCTCGGTGAATTGCCGGACGCTTCTGCCCGCCGCCGTCACGCCGCCGTAATCGACCAGCTCGACCCGGCCGTACTCCCCGGCCAGCACGTTCTCCTGTTTCAAATCGCCGAAAGCCCATCCCGCCTCGTGAAGCGCGGCGAGCTTGCCGAGAAGATGGAAGCCGATCAGCGGGAACCAGTCGGTGCCTTCCTTCTCGAGAAAATGGTGCAGCGGCATGCCGCGCACGTAACGCATCACGTAGAACGGATAGTCCCGGCCGGCTGCGTCGCTGTAATCGTCAACGGCGACAAGAAACGGCTCCGAGCCGGACTTCTGCAGCCTGAGATTTTTCAGCACGTTGATCTCGGATTGAATGTCGACCGCGTCGTTCCCGACCTTGAGCGCATACCAAAGCCGGTTGTGCTCGACCAGATATACTTTGCCGTTGGCGCCTTCGCCCAGCAGCCTTTCGATTCGGTAGCGCCCCTGCTTCCACTTGCCCGTGAGAACCATACCGGGCTTCAGCCGGAGATCAAACGACGTAGTCACCCATCATCCCATCCGTTTCTCTTCTGTTGTAACTACCATAATCGTCTTTTCGGCAAAAATCAACAACCTGAATGATCGCCGGTCCTGTCGGCGTCGTCCCGCGCATCTGCAGCCGCGGGAGAATCCGTTTCATGCCCTGCAGGTTGCCGGTCCATTCCAAATCGCATACGCAGCCGTCGCCCCGGGACGATTCCGGAAAATGAAAAACGGCGATCTCGCTTTTTCCGACGCGGGCCTGCAGGCTGAGAACAAGATCGCGGATCGCGTCCTCCACGGCCTGCAGCTTCGGCTTCATGCTGGCGCTCGCGTCGATCAGCAGCGCCACCCTCAACGCCGACGTCTCGCCGAGCTCGTCGATGACGCGAACCACCTCGCCGCGTTTCTCCGGCGGCAGCGATTCCACCGATTCCCCGCCGAACACCTGCTTCAGTTCCTTGTTCACCGCTTGGCGGATCGTCGTCATGACGGTCGCGCGCGTCATCATCTGGACGGTCTGCGACAGCTGGCGGGTATTGACCAGGCGGCTGATGCCTCCGCCGGCCTTCGCAATCTCGGCAATTTCCTCCCGCCCGGCCAACGCCGTTTCATCCGGCTCCATTACGCCGACCACATTGACCGTGATGCCTTCGGCCCAGGCGTGCGCGGCCGCCACAACCGGACTCAGCCCCACATTCGAGCATCCGTCCGTTATCAATAATATCTGCTTCATAGGTCGCCCTCCTCCGATATCGAATCTACCGGTTCTCTCTACCAGCATGTCCGATTCCGGAAGGATTTAACCTCAGCTGACCGTGCGCGGCCGCTCGAACTTGGGCATGCCGGTCCAGCGGAACGTCGCCCATTCGGGCTGGTGTTTCTTCACCTGCGCGATGACGACGGTCATGTCGTCGACGATGTCGCCCTGGTGATACCGCACGACCGTGTCGAGCAGCTCGTTCGCCATCTGCTGCGGATCCGCGGCTTTCAGCTCCTGGATGACGCGCTTCATCCAGAGCTCCTTGTTCACCGCATGGCCCGGCGCGTCGTAAATGCCGTCGGTCATCATAATAAGCGTGTCTCCCGGATACAGCTGCACCCGGATCAAGTCGACGTCGATATCGTGCAGGATGCCGATCGGCAAATTGTTGACCGAAATCGGAATGACGTCGCTGCCTCTCTTGATGAAGCTGGGCGTGGAGCCGATTTTGAGGAAAGTCGTCTTCGCCGTATACATATCGATCAGCGCCAGATCGACGGTCGCGAACACCTCGTCGGAAGAGCGGAGCAGCAGCACGGAATTGACCGACTTGATCGCCAGCTTCTCATCCATTCCCGACTGCAGCAGCTGCTGAAGAATATCGAGCGCCGTGCTGCTTTCCAACCGGGCCCGCTCGCCGTTGCCCATCCCGTCGCTGACGGCGACCGCGAACTTCCCGTTGCCGAGCTCGACCGCGCTGAAGCTGTCCCCGGACAGCAGGTCGCCGCCTTTCGCCGCGCCGGCGATGCCGGTCTCCACCTCGAACTCCTTCGCCGAACCGAACGTCACCGACGCCGGCTGTCCGCTTTGCTCGGCGAACCGTTCGCTCATGACGGCAATCGGCTCGCCGAGAATATCGCTGAGGAGCGGCGCCACGATTTTCCGGCATTCATCGTAGCCTTTCCCGAACGTATGCGCCACCTCGATCTCGACATTCCCCGCCTCCAGGCTGATGATGTCCACCGACTGGATCGACAGGCCGAGCCCCTCCAGCGCCTCGCGGATCTGTTCCTCCTGCAGGTGCATCTCCTGCCCTTCGCGCCGGATCTCCTTCGCCAGATCCTCCATAATCTGCGACACGCCGGACAACTGGTCGGCAACGAGAAGTTTCGACTCCTGTATTTGCTTGCGCCAATGCTGGTCGTGCTCGAACAGGTCATACTGTTGGCGCATGACGGCCAACACCTGATGCGGCCGCACGCAATGGGCGGTCCACTCCTTCGGGAGCTCCTTCGTGGCGGAACGCCGGTTGCCCTCCACGGACAACATCATATCGGTCATCACTTTATAGGTTTGATAGAACTTCTTGTCCCAGCACATATCTTTGCGGAAGCATGTCGCGCACGACCTTTCCGCGACGGCATTCATGAAATGCGTCTTGTCGTCCTCCTTGCGCCGCCAGGCATCCGTCTCCAGCGTCTGCCCGAAGCTGCGCGACAGCTGCCGGAACACCTCGGAGAACTGCGCCACCCGCTGCGCCGTGACGTCCCGCACCCGCCGCGCGTATTCGTATTGGATTTTCGTATGCTCCGACGTGCCTGGCACGAAGCGCGCAATGGTCCGCATTAGAATGCGCGGCGTCAGCATAAACAATCCGGCGGCGAGCACCGACTCCCATGTGGATGTCATGACATCGGCTTGTCCGCCTATGTAAATGGACAGGATCGACGTGCCGACCAGCATGCCGAACGCCACCGCCGCCTTTCCGCCCTCGCGCAGCAGCCCGGCCAGCAAGCCCGAGAAAGCCAGCAGGCTCATCTGCACGATCGCCCCGAAATCGGCCAGGCTTAAAATAAGCCCCGCCACCACGCCGACCGAGGCGCCGAGCGGCGCGCCGCCGACCAGCGCGAACAGCAGAAGCACATAGCGGGACATGACGTGCTCGACGGACAGTCCGTTCACCTGCCAGCCGACGGCTCCCGTCATGATGCAGGCGAGCAGGATCATCAGGCAGATGATTTCCTCGTTGCGCAGGGAAGTCGTTTTCTTCGTCATGGTGAGCACAGGCACGGCCTGAATGAACACAAGCGTCAGCACAAACGCCAGTCCCGCCTCGGCGAACACCATCATCAACCGGTACCAATCCAGCGTCTCGCCGATCACGACCCCGAAAAGCCGAACAAGCAGCGTAGATATAAATACGAGCAATGGCGCATAGGATAGTTCGGATCGTTCATATGCCTCCAACCCTTTGACGAGCAAATAAAAAACGGCGAGCTCCACGGCGATCCAGACGGTCGATGGCGTAAGCGCAAACCAGCTGCCGGCGATGAGCGCAAGTGCGACCGGGATGTAGGTATCCTTGCGCAAATAATAGACGACCGCAAAATAAGCGATCGCAAAGGGAGCGAGCGTCTCGAGAATCATGGCCCTGCCGAGCAGGAACGCGACGACAGTTAACAGGAACGTCCATTTTTTCGCAGCGATCATTTGAACGGCTCTTCCGGTTGCAGCCCGCTTCCAGCCTTTGCGCACCGCCTCCTTGACGAGGCCCTTCCGCTTCGCGCCTGGAAACATCACCAGGTTATGCTTGTCCATCATTCGGCACCACCTATTCCGGATTTTTTGGGGTGACTCCCATTATAGGGGGGCGCGAACAGGATGTTTGTCAGAACCCGTATGCGGGCATGAAGTTTTTTCCGACAGCGGAACAGCGGAGTGTGCGATTTGTCGCAGAACGGTGAAGCGCAGCCGGCGCGCAGGTTTGAGCTTGAAAGGCCCGACGCTTCGCGGCGGATTCGCCAACAAAAACCGGGGGCCCTCCGCCGGGAAATGAACGCGCTTACCGTCCGAACCTGTCGGAGTTGATGGAGATATACAGGAAAGTATTTGGCATACGCGTCCGAAAGACGCAAAAGCGGGATGCCGCCGGCCCGTGTACCGTTTCCGGTGTCGATGCGCGGCAGCGGCGGGCTCGATAGCCTTGACTTCGGGCTTGGAATACGAAACCGCGGCAGGCTCCGAAACAGCAAAAAAGCAGAACCCGCCGGGCTCTGCTTGATGTCCGTTTATTATGCTACACGCGCTTGGCGCCGCGGCCGCCGCGCTTGCCTTCGGTATTTTTCTTCAGGGAAGAAATCCGTTCCTCGCTGTCTTTCAGGAAACGGGACATTTTATCCTCAAAAGATGGCTTGCCCGGATTCGCTTTAAACCCGCCGCGTCCGCCTCCCCCTCTCGGGAACCGGTCGCCTCCTCCGCCGCCTTGGCGCGGGAACGAGCCTCCGCCTCCTCCGCCTTGTCGTGGGAACCGCTCTCCACCGCCTCCGCCTGCAGGACGTTCCCGCTGCGGCGGTACGTAACCTTCCGGCCGGTCGATGGCTTGTTTGATGGAAAGACCGATTTTTCCGTCCTTATCCACATTGATCACTTTCACCTTGACGATATCGTCAATCTTAAGGTGATCCTTGACGTCTTTGACGTAATTATCGGCAATTTCAGAAATGTGAACGAGCCCCGTGACACCCCCCGATAAATCGACGAATGCCCCGAAATGCGTAATGCCGGTCACTTTGCCCTCTAATTTGGCTCCCACTTCAATTGCCATGAATAAAATGTTCCTCCCTAGGATTTTTGCGAAGCAAAAATCAACTTCGTAAGCATAATTTGATTTTTGCGATTGTACCGTGATTATAACCGAACGCCGGAAGCAAGGTCAACAGACGGTTGCCCCGTCATTCCGCCTTTTCCGTAACGTGAATCGGCTTCTCGCCGGGCACGATCATGTCCTGCTCCTTGCGTGCAAGCTCGCGGATATATTCGGGGTCGCCAAGCCGGTCGATCTGCTGCTGCAGCCTTGCGCTTTCCTTCTCGCCCTCGGCAAGCTTCTGCTGGACGCCGGCCAGCCGCAATGCCGTCCGGGCGTTGTCTTCCATCTGCATGACCCATGTATAAATCGCCCATGCCATGAACAGCGCAATGAAGGCAAACCAAAGCTTCAGCCGACGTTTCGAGCCTGAATGTGCGGTTGTCTCTTTGGATCCCCGGGCGTTAGCCATAGATGTACCTCCTAAAACCATTTCTTCCGAAAAGTGCCGATGATGGCTGCGATCCTGCGACAGAACCCGGTAACTCCGAGCGCCTCGGACCATCCCTTGAGCTTCGTCCACAGCGGGCCGGCCACAGGAGCCGACAGCCACCGGAAAAAAAGCCAAAACGGACGACACAATTGTAACACAATTCGGACGAGGAACAAAGTGAAAACGATGGCAAAGCCCAAAAAAATCCTGATGAGCCGGTACAGCAGCTTGACGGGACGCACGAGGAGGAGGTCGATCGTCCGGATCGAGAGCCGGATCAAGGAACGGACCGCCCCGACCAGCCAGCGTGCGAGCTTGACGACCGTTCCGCTCAGCAGCCAGAAATAGAAAGCCACGCCGATCATCAGCCCGAGAAAAACGTATACCCGCACTTCACCCTCGTTGCTCGACGCCAGCACGCGGAACACCATCAGCGTGGCGGCCGCCCAATAAAGCAGGTCCAGAACCGGAATCCACAGACGGCCGATTCTCAGCTCGTTCGACACGACCCGATAGCCGTCGAATGCCGCGCCCATTCCGATTCCGGAAGCGATCATCATGGCCAGCGTCACGAACTGGACCTGAAGGCTCACTTGAACAGCTTCCCGAAAAAGCCCTTGGATTTGTCGGCGGCGCTGCCGTCCAAGTAGGCCACGGAATGGACCATTCCTTCGATGGCGACGAGTCCTTGCTCCAAACTAAGGTGCTTCATATGAAGATTTTGACCGCGGACGGTCAGGAAACCGCATTCGGTCTCGAGCAAAAACTCTTCGCTGTCGAAGCTCTCCACATTGCTGACGCCGGTGATTTCCATCACCTTGCGGTTCAGCATTTTAATTTCCTGGCGTTTGGCCTTACCCTGTTCGATCATAGCTTGGCCCTCCTTCCTAATTCATAGGTATGGAGGCGGGACAAGATTTAGAACAGACGAGGCTACCAAAGTATTAAACGGAAACCGGCCCTTTCAAACAGAAAAACCGCCCTTGTCGTAAAGAGCGGTTTCATCATAAGGCGGCGGGCTTACCAGCCCGGTCCGCCTTCGGCTTTGCGGTTCTCTTCCTTCAGCAAAGTATAGAGCTCCGACGCTTCATCCTTTCGCGTCGTTTCGGCGGTGCGCTCGACGCGGACGGTCACCGTCTTTTGCCCGAACTGAATCGTCAGCTCGTCGCCGGCTTTGACGGTGCTGCTCGGCTTCGCTTCCCGCCCGTTGATCCAGACGCGGCCTTGCTCGGACACGTCCTTGGCGACGGTGCGCCGCTTGATCAATCTCGATACTTTGAGAAACTTGTCCAGACGCATGCTTACTTGATGGCGTCCTTCAGTTTGTTGCCGGCTTTGAAAGCGGGGATTTTGGATGCCGGAATCTCGATCGTTTTGCCCGTTTGCGGGTTGCGGCCGACACGGCCGGAACGGCTGCGGGTTTCGAATGTGCCGAAGCCGATCAGCTGCACTTTGTCGCCGCTTTGCAGCGCTTCGGTCACTTCACCGAGGAATCCGTTAAGAACCGCTTCCACATCGCGTTTTGTCAGGCCGCTCTTGGCGGAAATGTTGTTGACAAGATCCGTTTTGTTCATGATTAACATAACCTCCTAGTATCATCCGTTTAATAGTTTGGCGGCTAGTCGGCTCGCCAAAGCCTTTGATGAGTCCCGCGTTCGAAATGTAATATTCTTCTCCGGCCGGACAAATCCTGCTTATGGAAGAAAATTTTTTCGATTTTTAGGGGAAAAAGCCGATTTTTGACGAATTCACGGAGAAAATCGTTGCGACTCGCGCTTTGCTTCCTCCCACCAGCCGTCCATCTCCTGCAAATCAGTCTGGTCAAAAGTTTTGCCGTTTAAACGGAGCTTCTCCTCGATATAGGCGAACCGGCGCTTGAATTTGGCGTTCGTTCCGGCCAGCGCCTCTTCCGGATCGGCCCCGATGAAACGCGACACGTTGACCGCGGCGAACAGCAAATCGCCCAGCTCCCGCGCCTGCTCGTCCCTTCCGGCGGACGCGATCGCCTCCCGCAGCTCCGCGACCTCCTCTTCGACCTTTGCCAGCACCGGACCGAGATCGTCCCAGTCGAAGCCGACCTTCGCCGCCTTTTTCTGCAGCTCGTACGCCCGCATAACGGCCGGCAAATCTTTCGGAATGCCGTCCAATACCGATTTGCGGTCCGGGTCGATGCCTTTGCGCCGCTTCTCCTCCGCCTTCATCCGCTCCCAATTGCGCAGCGCCTCCCCGGCATCGCCGGCGCCCGCGTCGCCGAACACATGGGGATGGCGGAACAGCAGCTTCTCGTTCAGCGTCTGAATGACGTCGTATACGCTGAACGTGCCGCTCTCCTCCTCCATCTGACTATGCAGCATGACCTGAAGAATGACGTCGCCGAATTCCTCCTGCATGCCCTCCGGATCGTCGTTGTCGATCGCCTCGATCGCTTCGTAGGTTTCCTCGATGAAGTTTTTGCGGATCGACCGGTGCGTTTGTTCACGGTCCCACGGACAGCCTTCGGGACTTCGCAAAATGCCGACGATTTCATGCAGCCGGTCGAACGACCGGTTCTGCAGGGAGACGTCGGTCGAGCGCGGCACCCAAACGAGCGACAGGTTGCCGAAACCGGGAGCGCGGTCCAGCTCGTACAGCGGCACCCGGACGATCCGCTCCTCGCCTTCGATGCCGAGCGCATGCCCGATCACGACCGGGTAATCGTCCGGATATTTCTCCATCAGCGACAGCTTGACGTCCGAGGCCGTGAAAGCATCGTACACTTGCGCGATGACCGTATGCAGACGGGGCTGCAGCAAGGATGCAGCCAGCTCGGCGGCATCCAGCAGCTGGAACCCTTCGATCGGGTCGAAGCCGAGCCGGACGAAGGCTTGGTCGAGGAAGCTTTCGCCGCCGATAATGTGGAGTTCAATGCCCCGGTCGGCGCAGCGCTCCCGCAGCAGCTGCACCGTCCGTTCGGCGACCATCGGGTGGCCGGGCACAGCGTAGACCGGGCCGGAGAAGGAGGCGGGGCGTGCCGAGTCGGAACTCGCCGCGGCAGCGGCGCCGGGTGAGGCGCCGGAATCAGGCGCGGCAGCCGGGCCGGTTGGGGACGGCTCCTTCGCCAACCGGATCAACTCGGCCGCGATCGCCTCGTACACGTCGGGAAACGAGTCCGCCTGCTCATAGAGATAATCGAACGACGAATAGGACAGCCCGTGCTCGCCGAGCAGCCGCATGACGGGGTGTTTCTCCGTGCGCACATAGATGCGATCCGCCGCCTGCAGCCTCCGCCACACGCCGAGCGTCAATTGATCCGCGTCGCCCGAGCCGAGTCCTACGACCGTAATGGAACCATTCATGCCGGTTCAACCTCCTGAACGTCCGCCTGTCCGGCGACGTGAAATTTGTTTCCATTATATAGAAGAAAAACGTCAGTTTTATCGAACTTTGTGTTGCCGGACCGGCAACCTGGTAGGAGTAGAATTCAGAATAAGCATCCGGTGGCTGCTCTGTTGGATATCGTCCAACAAACCGTTGAAAAGCGGGGCAAATACCATGCTTTTATTGGAAATTGTGCAATAGAATCACCCGTTTTCCGCACCGGCAGCCATTATGGGCGAATTTGGCTGGATAGAATCCAGTATAACAGCCAGGGGAGAGTCGGCGCTGTAATACTCCTTGGATGAAATCCAATGGACTCCCCTTGCAGGTTCGACCTAATTTATGGATGAATCCGGCAGGCTCTCCTGGAAGGCACGATCGCTTGAACGTGTGCGCCCGACTCTGCATACTCGCCGCAATAATGGTTGCTCACCGGGCGGCGCCGTTGACCCATACCGGCGCATCCTGCACATACTCAGCCGCATGGAACCCGTCGCCGGATGCCAAGCATGTTGCTCGCTTGACGCCGAGCGGATCGCGCGCGCCACCGCCGCTACGGCAGCAGCCGCCACCGCCGGAGCCGGGCGGCCAGCCTGCCGC
>NZ_CAUPYC010000046.1:0-33246 GCF_963515335.1 uncultured Paenibacillus sp.
ATTTGACGCGCTTTATTCAACTTTTCAAGAGGTTACTTTCCGAATCCATGTTAAACCGTCATGCGCAGCTTTGGTTGGAAATCATGCAACCATACCGCCTCTCTTAGCTGAAAGGGTCGGTCTATGTTGGAAAGCATCCAACGAATTGGCTGCTTTTTTCCTCCAGCGCTCTTGTAGTTTAATTTTTGCTGTAGAGAATCCAACATAGGGGAGAGAAAAGGACTAAATCCTGAATTTCGTTGGATGAAACCCAACGGGGGTGTGCCGAACGGGAATCTAGCGGGTGCGCTTGGCCGAAAGCTGAGCGGGCCCCGGGTAAAGCTCAAGGGCATCGATTGTTGCCGGCGCGGACGATCGATCTTTCACACGCCTGCCTTCTTGCGTAACACGCCATTCGGTAAACATTCATGGGCCCTAAGCGGTCCAGAAAGTCCGATGCGATCCGCTACTATGTAATAAGCCGTCCAACCTGTGTGAAAAATCAGGCTTTCTCGACCTCTATTTTCGCCGGATTGTTGATTTTGTAAGGCACGGGATGTTTCGTGAGCTTCTTGGCTACGATTTTTCCTTCAAACCTGATCGTATCCCCGACTTCCATCTTCAGCTTCTTGAGCGTGGCGCTGTGGTTGGACCAAGCTGTGCCGATCTCGGTTTCCGGCTCCGCAATAGCCACCGCTTCGTAGATCACCACTTCATCCTCCGTATCGGAAAAATGGTTCGGTACTGTCGTAAATTCCTTTACGGTTGCGGTCATGCGGACTTTTTCTTCGGGGAGCTGAGGCTTCGGCGCTTTTTTTGTCTTCGCCTTAGCCGGCTCTTCTGCTTCAGCTACTTTCGCTTCTGCCTTAACCGCTTCCGCCTCAGGCTTGATTTCCTCGACCGGCAAAACGGCTTCTTGCGGCGATTCGAGCTCCATGTTCGGAGACTCCGCGCCGTCAGCTTCCCCGCCGTCGGTTTTCGCGCTCTCCGGCTCCTCAGATCCTTCCGTCGCTGCTGCCAGCTTCTGCCCATAGTTCGCCGCTTGCATCTCCTTCAGGTAGGAGGGGTGAATGCAGTGCCGCTGCCCGTTGTCGAACTCAATCACCGCCGTCATTTTATCGACAAAACCGACGATGCTGCATGTCAGATTCATGCCGTTTCCTTTATAGACGAACGACTTTGTTTTGGAAGCTTTCCCGGAAAGCAAACCCCATTCTTTGCATTTGTCGATCTGTTCGGCCTCGCTGTCGAAGGCGATATACGCGGCCGGCTCGATGATGAACGAATGTACCATAACTTCCCCGCCTTTCTTTTTGTTCACGAATATTCTACCATAACGCACGGCAAAAAAGCTGCCGGTACGCTCGACCGACAGCTTGGGTCACGCCTATTGTCGGGAGAGCCGGGTCACCGGGCTACCGGGCCGACCTGTTGTTCGCTACACTGATTCCGCAATAGGTTTCGCTGCCGGACGAATGTCTTCCGCAGTTGTTGCAGCACTCGCCTTCGGCTGTCCGTTCGGATGGAACTCGTTTTCCGATTTTGCGACGATCACGGTCGCCACCCCGTTGCCGATCAGGTTTGTAATGGCGCGCGCTTCCGACATGAAACGGTCGACGCCAAGCAGCAGCGCCATGCCCGCAAGCGGAATCGACGGGAATGCGGCCAGCGTCGCGGCCAATGTGATAAAGCCCGAGCCTGTGACGCCTGCGGCGCCTTTGGAGGTCAGCATCAATATGCCGAGCAGGGTAAGCTGCTGCCATATCGATAGGTCTACGCCGGATGCTTGGGCGACGAATATGGCCGCCATCGACAGGTAGATCGCGGTGCCGTCCAGATTGAACGAGTAACCGGTCGGAATGACGAGACCGACGACCGGTTTGGAGCAGCCGTACTTCTCAAGCTTCTCCATCATGCGGGGAAGGGCGGACTCCGAGGAGGACGTGCCCAGCACGAGCATGATCTCTTCCTTGATGTAGGCGATAAATTTGAAAATGCTGAACCCGTACGCCTTGGCGATCAGTCCCAATACGACAATGACAAACAAGGCCATCGTAATATAGACCGAACCCATCAGCTTGCCCAAGGACGTGAGCGATTCAATGCCGAATTTGCCGATCGTGTACGACATAGCTCCGAATGCCGCAATCGGGGATACCTTCATAATCATATTGACGATGCCGAAAAACGCTTGCCCGAGCTTATCGAACAAATCAACGACCGGCTTGGCTTTTTGGCCCATAGCCGTCAACGACAAGCCGAACAGGATGGCGAAAAACAGAATGGGCAGCAGCTCTCCGCCCGCCATGGCCGCAATGACGTTCTCCGGCACGATCCCCACTATGAAATCGACGAATCCCTTACTGCTTTCAGCCGCCTTGTCCGTATATTGGGAGATATCGCCCGTCGCGCCGCCGGCGTCGAGGCCCGCGCCCGGTTTAATCAGGTTGACGACCACAAGGCCGATCGCGAGCGCGATCGTGGTAACGATTTCAAAGTAGAGCAGCGCCTTGCCGCCGATGCGGCCCACTTTTTTCATGTCACCCATGTTGGCGATGCCATGCACGACGGTAAAGAACACGATGGGCGCGATAACCATTTTAATCAGCTTGATGAACACATCGCCGAGCACCTTCAGTTTTTCTCCCGTGGCCGGGAAAAAGTGGCCGAGCAGGATGCCGAGCAGGATGGCAATGATGACTTGAACGGTCAAATTTCTGAAATTGATCCGTAATTTCATTGAAAACAGCCTCCCTTTCCGTTGGTGAAAACGCTTTATAATGCACCAAGTGTAAGAGAGAGGCGGCTGCAATACAAGAATAAGGTCATATTGGTCTATTTGGTCGTTATGGTCGACGGACTTCCTCCATGAGATCCGGTCCGACCGTTTGCGCAAATTCCTTGTAAATCGGGTTCAATTTTTCCGTCCAGAGCGCCTTGTCGTTTTCCGTCAACGCAATGATCTCCATATCGGCGTTATTCGCCAGCGCGCGAAGCCCCTTTTCGTTATTCAGCGCTTCTTGATTGTTCCACAGTGTCGTTTCCCGCAGCGCTTGCTCGATAATCAGCCGTACATCGGAGGGGAGACCGTTCCAGAACTCCTCGTTAAATACGACGACATATCCCAGGTAGCTGTGGTTGCTGATGGTCATATAGCGTTGAAACTGATACAAGCGTTTGCTGAGGATGTTGGAGACGGTATTTTCCTGTCCGTCGACGACCCCGGCCTCCAGATTGCGGTAAACCTCATTGAACGGCGTGCTGATCGTGCTCGCTCCAAGCAGATTGAACTGCCGTTCCAGCACTTCGCTGGGCTGGACGCGAAACTTCAAGCCGCGGAAATCATCCGGCGTCCGGAGCGGCCGGACATCGTTGGTCATTTGTCTGAAACCGTTGGACCAATAAGCGGCGCCCTTCATGCCGTAAGGCTCCAGCGTTTCGAACAGCCGCTTGCCCAGTTTCCCCTGCAGCGCCCGGTTGACATCCTGTTGATCGCGGAAGGCGAAAGGCAGATCCATGACATACCAGGCGGGATCTATGGCGTTCATGTTCGAGAAAGAAGGGGCTATCATTTGAATGTCGCCCCGCCGCAGCGCGGCGACCTCTGTTTTCTCCGAATACAGCATCCCATTCGGAAACACTTGTATTTCAACCCGATCGCGCGACTTTTTCTTGACAAGCTCGGCAAAACGGGCCGCTGCAAGTCCTTTCGGCGTGTTCTCCGCAACGACATGGCTGAATTTGATCACGATCCGGTCCTTCAGTCCGGTTTGCTCGTCGTCAAACGGGAGCTTTTCGCCGAAAATGGGCTGAAAACCGATCATATAGGCTGCCAGCAAGCCGAGCACGATAAAAATGCCGATTCCTGCCATCATTTTCAAGAGAGATTCCCCCAGTTGCTATTTTACGCTCATTATTTCACAATGATAGTCAAAGGTAAACCGCACGAAGGGAGGGACGGCAGCGTGCACCGGCTGCGCATCTATTGGAAAATCGTCCTGCTCTCGTTCGGACTCGTTCTGTTCTCCCTGCTGATCGGGGGCATCGTCCTGATCGGAAGCGTCATGCGGCTGCAGGAAAAGGAGCTCAGCCAGCGTCTGACCATCACGGCGCAGACGGTCGCCAATCTTCCGAGCGTGGTTGAAAGTATAAGCAGCAGTCCCGATCCCTCCGCGCACATTGCGCCGCTCGCAGACAACATCCGGATACTGAACGATGTCGCTTACATCGTCGTGCTGGATATGAACCGGAAGCGTTTGTCCCATCCGCTCTCCGAACGTATCGGTTCCACGTTCGCCGCGGAGGACGACGATCCTGCGTTCGCAGAGCACATGTATGTCTCCAAAGTGCGCGGCGAGGCGGGCATCGGGCTGCGTTCCTATGTCCCGATCATGAACGAAACCCGCGAGCAGATCGGCGTCGTCGTGGCGGGCGGCCTGCTCCCGGGCGTAGGCGAGCTGATCCGCGCGGAGAAACGGTCGATCGCGGTCACTTCATTTCTTTCCCTGTTCTTCGGCATTTTCGGTTCCGCGCTGCTCGCCCGTCACATCAAACGCCAGATGTTCGACCTGGAGCCGCACGAGATCGCCGGAATGTTTCGGGAGCGCACCGCGGCGTTCCAGGCGATGCATGAAGGCGTCATCGCGATCGACCGCAATGAAACGATCACGATTATGAATGAGCGTGCCAAACAGATTTTCGGGGTAAGGCACAATGTGACCGGACGACCGATTCGCGAGGTTATTCCGGGCACCCGCCTGCCCGAGGTGCTGAATTCGGGCCAGCCGATACTGGGCAAAGAGCTCAACATAGGCGGCACCGTCATCTGGAGCAATCGGATCCCGATCAGAGAGAACGGCGTTCCGGTCGGCGCCATCGCCATTTTCCAGGATCGAACCGATCTGACGAGGATGGCGGAGGAGCTCACCGGCGTACGCGAATTCGTGCACGCGCTACGCGCGCAAAACCATGAGCATATGAACAAAATGCATACGGTCGCCGGACTGCTGCAGCTTGGAAAACAGGCGGAGGCTCTGAATTATTTATTCGCCGTTTCCGAACGGCAGGAGGAAATCACCCGTTTTTTGCAGGGGCATTTCCACGATGACGGCGTCGCCGGGCTTCTCCTCGGTAAAATCAGCCGGGGCAAGGAGCTCGACGTCGAGATTACAATCGATCCCGACAGCCGTCTCGAGCTTTTTCCCGCGCCGCTTGACAGGCACGATTTTGTGCTGCTGCTCGGCAATCTCATTGAAAACGCATTCGACGCACTGGAGGATTCGGATGCCGCGCTGAAAGAAATTTATCTCAGCATCCGGCACGACGACAATCTGCTGAGCCTGTTGATCGAAGACAACGGCTGCGGCATGAGCGGAGAAACGAAGGAGCGCATGCTGGAGCGCGGATATTCAACCAAGGATGGAGAAAGCCGCGGGATGGGCTTGTATTTGTTGAACGAAATCGTGGTCAAAGGCAATGGCGTGCTCCGATGCGATTCCTCAATCGGCTTGGGAACGTCAATCGAGATTCTGTTACCGATGAAAGGGGGTGGAGACGGCTATGAACCAAACCGGGCAAGCGGAGATTCGGGTGCTGCTTATCGAGGATGACCCTATGGTCCAGGAGGTGAACCGGCTTTTTGTGGAGAAAGTGGACGGCTTTCGGGTAGTGGGAACCGCTTCCCACGGCATGGAAGGCCTCAAGCGGATTGACGAATTGCAGCCCGATCTGGTCGTGCTCGACATCTTCATGCCATCCCTCGACGGCATCGAGACGCTTCGGAGCATCCGGACGATGGAGCTGCCCGTCGACGTCGTCGTCGTGACCGCCGCCAAGGATACGGAAACAATCCGGGCGATGATGCGGGGCGGCGCGTTCGATTACATCATCAAGCCGTTCAAGCTGGAAAGGATTCGGCAAACGCTGGAACGCTATCGGGTACGGCATGCCGCGCTGCGGCTGGGAGAGTCGGTGACGCAGGACGAGCTTGACCGGATTCTGCAGAGCGGTGAGGCTGGAGCGCAGGATGCGCCGAACGAGGAATGGGCGGTCTCGGCGGACAATCTTCCCAAGGGACTGAACGCCGCCACGCTTAAGCAGGTGCTTGCCGTGATCAGGCATCAAGGCGGCAGACTTTCCGCGGAGGAGACGGCGGAGGGAGTGGGGATCGCCAGGGTAACGGCCAGAAGGTATCTGGATTATCTGGAGAAAAGCGGGATCGTGCGCCTTGCGGTTCATTACGGGGGCCTCGGGCGGCCGGTCAACCGCTATGAATTGGCGCGTGAACAAAATGACCATAAATAACAATATGAACGAAAGCTTCCCATTTCAGCCGTGTAAGCGATAACATACAGGCATCGGGGAGCGTGATGAAGATGGCGATGCCGAAGTCGGCGAGCAGCAATATTGTCGTGCGTGTTGAAATGGACAGGGATAAGGTGGCGTTCGGAACGATCGCTACGGCGATCGATGAAGCGGGCGGCGATATCGTCGCGGTCGATGTGAGCGGTACAGGCAGAAACGCGGACATCCGGGACATTACCGTCAACATTACCGAGACGAACAGCAAGGATCTCGTCGCCGGCGTGTTGAATAAGTTGCCGGGCGTTAAAGTTCTGCAGATATCGGACCAGACGTTTCTGATGCATCTGGGCGGCAAAATTGAAGTTGCGCCGAAAATGACGATTAAAACACGCGATGATTTGTCCCGTGTTTACACGCCCGGGGTGGCCAATGTGTGCATGGCGATCCACGATGATCCGGGCAGCGCCCATACGCTGACGATCAAGCGCAATACGATCGCCGTCGTATCCGACGGCACCGCGGTGCTGGGGCTGGGCAATATCGGCCCGATGGCCGCGATGCCTGTGATGGAAGGCAAGGCGATGCTGTTCAAGCAGCTTGCCGGGGTAGACGCATTTCCGATTTGTCTGGATACGCAGGATACGGAGGAAATCATCGGCACGATCAAACGGATTGCTCCGGCATTCGGCGGAATCAACCTGGAGGATATCTCCTCGCCGCGCTGCTTCGAGATCGAACGGCGGCTCATTGAGGAACTGGATATTCCCGTATTTCACGACGACCAGCACGGCACGGCGGTCGTGCTGCTCGCCGGCTTGTACAACGCGGTCAAGCTGGCCGGCAAACGCCTCGAGGATTGTAAAATCGTGCTCTGCGGAATCGGCGCGGCCGGCATCGCGTGCACGAAGATTCTGCTCTCGGCCGGCGCGACGCGGATCGTCGGGGTAGATCGCGACGGGGCGCTTGTGCGCGGCAAGGCATATGCCCATGAGGCATGGCAGTGGTATGCCGAGCATACGAATCCGCAGTTGGAGACCGGAGCATTGTCCGACGTCATAGCCGGCGCGGATATTTTCATCGGCGTATCGGGGCCGGGTGTGCTGAAGCCGTCGGATATCCGCAAAATGGCAACAGACCCGATCGTCTTTGCGATGGCCAATCCGACACCCGAGATTGCGCCCGAGGAAGCCGAAGGGCTGGTCAGGGTCATGGCAACCGGCCGTTCCGATTATCCGAATCAAATTAACAATGTGCTTTGTTTTCCGGGATTGTTCCGCGGCGTGCTCGATTGCCGGGCGTCCAGGGTCACGGAGGAAATGAAGCTGGCGGCGGCCAAAGCGATCGCTTCGGTCGTCGGCGAAGCGGAGCTTAACGAGTATTACATTATCCCGAGCGTATTCAATCCCCACGTGGCCGATCGGGTAAAGGAAGCGGTAATGCAGGCGGCTTACGCGTCAGGAGTGGCCCGCAGACGCGAACGGGGTGTCTAGCCCGACTGTAAAAGCGCGATGTCCGAGTGCATGATGACGGATCGCGCTATCTCGCTTTTTCCCCGGCCGGAAACCACCTGCGCAGCTTGAAGCTTCTTCTTGACGGAGATGGCTGCTTCCCCGCCTCGATTTGGAAATGCAGGAACAGGCTTGTGATCCATTTGGACACCAGCATGATTGCAATATACAAGAGGAAGAAATGAAAAAAATTGACTCCTTTATACATTTGAATCAAACCGAAGCTTACCAAAGCGGGCTTCACCAGGAAGGAAAAAACGAAGCACAAGCCGATTCCGAACAGATAAAAGTTTTTCTTCCGGTTGATCGTCCATTGGTACAGCAGCATGAAAACGACCGGAACGAAGGACGTATCCAAAGCCACGCTGCTCGGCAATACCGGTACGATTTTGTAGGGATAGTTCCACAGACCGCGGGTAACTCCCAGCGTGTCGATATACTGGAACCACACGTGGACATTAAAGCCGAAGAACCCGATAAGCAGCGCTCTTTTGCGGTCCAGCAAAATGAACAGCGCGGCCAAAGGCAGCAGCAGCATGGCCAGCAAAAACCAAAATTGCCACGTGCCCATATGGGAATAGGTTTGCCAATAATCAAACGTCAATTTGGACATGGTTTCGTGCGCTTTGTTGATTTGCTCAAATTGTTTGCTTTGTTCCGGTGTCACCGTTCTCGCCACCCTTTGCAAGCGTATATTGGATTTCCGGGTTATGTTATCCATCAGCGGTGACATTCAATCGCCGGATCAAGAAAAAACCTTGGGAGCAGGCGAAGATGCCTCCCAAGGTTTTGTCCGTTTCACACGCCCTTCATACCGGCTTGCGCCGCCATCAGTAACTCCGACAAGGTATTATATGGTTATTTTATTTAAATAATCAACATTTAGCATTTAGTAACACCAATTCAAAAGCCCCGAGTAAGAAGCAACTTCTCCAAGAGGTACACGGTGTCCTGTTTATATTGCAAAAAAATAGCAGCTTTTTTAATCGATAACCCTCGATACGACAGGCTTTTTTCAGATTTTAAGCACATTTCTTTCCGAATCCATGTTCAAAAACCAGGTGAGTAAGAAATGTCTCGGTTTATGTGGAGATGCGTAACATGTTAACCGGTAATTGGATAAAGATAATTACAAAAGAGAACTGCCGACAGGTACTTTGTCGACAGTTAAAGGTTTCCTGTTTTTGGCGGCTTATTATTAGTGAACTACTATTCTTCCTGAGAAGATTTAAATCTCTTCCGTTCCGTCTTAACCTCGTTTTCAAAGGCTTTCTTGTATTTCTTGTATTCACTAGATGATACGATCTCTTCCTTGCTCGTGGCAGAGAGGATAATGCTTGAGTTCGGTCCAGATACCAATAGGCTTCCGTCAGGTTGAGCGTAACCAGCGATGATATGGTATTTACCGACCTCAAGGAGTTGGTCACGCTCATACAGCACTACAGATTTTTGATCCTGGGTAATTCCGCCTTTTTTCAAAATTTCGAATTCGGTGTCCTTTTTAAGTTTACCTTTAATATTGTCGATTACTGTGATGGAGTACTTCGTGTAAGGGTCGCTTACTTCCTTAGAACCAGATTCTGTTTCAATGGAAACGGGGTTTTTGTAAATCGTTTCCATTTCGGAATTGATTTTAGCGACAAAGATGTAATCTGCATCTCCGACAATTTCATTAATATTCTCCACATCAATACTGAATGAGCCAGCGAGATTCGTGATCGGTAGCTGACTCTTGTCAACGGGGCTGCCGGTGCTACTCGAACATGCACCGAGAACCAGTGTGACCGCAAGGATAATTCCTGTCAAAAGTAAGCGTCAAATCCTACCCACCTATCAAGCGTTTTAGTCCCATGAGATAATCTTCCTCAGAATGATGCGAGGAGGATTTTTTATGACGAAGACTGAGTTAAGAGATGTATGGATCGCCCGGATCAAGGATCATCAGTCTAGCGGCGAACGTGTTGCGGCCTGGTGTGAACGCAATAAGGTTACACAGCGCCAATTCTGGTATTGGAAGCGGAAATTGAAAAATGCGGATATACAGGTTGCCACAGCTGGTTCACAACAATGGATTACTTTTCTCCCAGAAGAAAAGTCGTCCGACGGGGTTTCTCCATTGCTTATCAAAATTGGTTCGGCAAGCATTGAGGTCAGGGCTGGTTTCGAGCCATCTTTATTTGCCGAAGTCGTAAGGACGCTGAAAGCCATATGCTGAGCGAGGTTCAGGTAGATCGCGTTTATTTGGCATGCGGCAGTACGGACATGCGAAAATCCATAGACGGACTCGCCGCTCTGGTCAAAGAGGGATTCGAACTGGATCCGTTTGCTCCCGCGCTGTTCGTCTTTTGCAACCGACATCGGGATAAACTGAAAATCCTCCATTGGGAGCATAACGGATTCTGGCTCTATTATCGCCGCCTAGAGCGCGGCACGTTCCGCTGGCCCAAAGATACGGATGCGACACCGCTGAAGATTAATCGGCGTCAGTTGCGCTGGCTGCTTGACGGACTAACGCTGGAACAAAGACAGGCGCATCCAGAGGTGAAGGCCCGCATTGTGGTTTGAAAATATTCACTGAATTGACATATTGTACACTACATTCGTACAGGAAGTCCGCGGCTTCCTAGCGAATGAGTAAGTATGGAAAACCCAGTGATCGAGATACCCGATACAATTGAACAATTGCAAGAGCAGAATGTGAAACTGCATGTGCAAGTCGCTGAACTTTCCGCCAAAGTCAAATGGTACGAGGAACAGTTCCGCCTTGCGCAGCAGAAACGGTTCGGCACATCCAGCGAACGTTCGCATCCAGATCAGCTCTTGCTGTTTAACGAAGCCGAGTCCGAAGCAGATCCTGCACGCGATGAGCCGGCCTTGGAGACCGTTACCTATAAACGCAAGAAGCAACAAGGTAAACGGGAAGCCCAGCTTCGCGATCTTCCTGTAGAAACGATCGAGTACCGGCTGCCAGAGAACGATCAGGTTTGCCCTTGCTGCGACGGCGCCTTGCATGAAATGAGCACCGAAGTTCGCGCGGAACTGAAAGTCACCCCGGCTGAAGTTAGTGTGGTGAGGAAGGTTCGCTACGTTTATAGCTGCCGCAAGTGTGAGCGGGAAAATACCGAAACGCCGGTCATTACAGCTCCTATGCCAAATCCGGCACTTCCGGGCAGCCTGGCTTCGCCTTCAATGCTCGCGTACACGATGGTTCAGAAATATGGATATGCGCTACCGCTTTACCGTTTGGAGGAGATGTTCTCCAGCCTTGGCGTTGAATTGTCCCGGCAGACGCTGGCCAATTGGATGATCGAGGGCTCAAGCCGGTGGCTTCAGTTACTCTATAACCGGATGCAAGTGCATCTACGTGCAAGGGACATTCTGCATGCCGACGAGACGACGCTTCAAGTGCTGCGGGAACCGGGGCGCTCGGCAGAGTCGCAATCGTATCTGTGGTTATATCGTACAGGGCGGGAGGGCCCGGCGATTGTCTTGTATGAATATAAGGAGACGCGCGGCGGCGAGCATCCTCGCAAGTTCCTATCCGGATTTCGCGGCTACCTGCACGTCGATGGTTATTCCGGTTACCACAAGGTGGAAGATGTAACGCTCGTCGGATGCTGGTCGCACGCGAGGCGCAAATTCGATGAGGCGCTAAAGGCGCTGCCGGATGGCAAGCAGAAGGCTGCGGTCACAACCCGGGAAGGGCTTGACTTCTGCAATAGGTTGTTCGCCATTGAGCGGGACATGAAAGACAGTTCGCCCGAGGAACGTCTGAAGATCCGAACGGAGCAAAGTCGCGCCGTGTTGGATGCTTTTTTGGCGTGGCTTCGCATGAATCGGTCGCGTGTACTGCCGAAAAGCAAGCTCGGCGAGGCGATTGCCTATTGCTTGAACCAATGGGCGAAGCTCGAAGCGTTCATGTTGGATGGACGGCTGGAATTGGATAACAACCGAAGCGAACGCTCAATCAAGCCATTTGTGATCGGCCGCAAAAACTGGTTGTTCAGCAACACGCCGCGCGGCGCCAAAGCCAGTGCGACGATCTATAGCATCATTGAAACGGCCAAGGAAAATGGCTTGAATCCATTCGCCTACTTCACATGGTTATTTGAGGAGCTGCCTCAACTCGCGGATCCGAAAGATCCCCAGGCGCTCGACAAGCTGCTCCCGTGGTCGGATGCATTGCCGCAGACTTGCCGTAAGCCAATCCAATCGGATGTCTGATAATCATAGATTAACAAAGTCCCCATCTGATATACAGGTGGGGACTATTTGACGCTTACTGTCAAAATTCTTTTCATATTAACAATCCTTCCCTTCTCCTTTAATATGTTAAGTAAGCATCGTCGTATGAGTCTTTATCTGTTCGGGATAAGCTCGTGATGGAGAGTTTTCCTTGTTGCATGATATCCGTAGATCCAGAAGTGTGGTCTAGTCCCAGTGCGTGGCCAAATTCGTGTGTTGTCGTTTTGGTGCGTTGATCGGCAGTCATGGTGTCGTAGTGGTAATCGTTAAGTTTAATAGTGCCGCACGAGCATGTTTCACCCAAAGTAGTAGATACTTCGTAAAAATCACTGACAAATACATCTTCAACAACCCAAATGCTGTCAGGTCTAATGACACCCGATTTGTATCCATTCCAGAGGTTTACGGCATTGGTGACGCTTGTGCCGTATTTCGTGTTGCTATCCCAATCCAGATTTTTTCCGCTATCAACGAGATCCCATCCTTGTAGTGCGGCATAAGCAGTAGGTGGTGGTGTGATTAAAGCGATAGCAAGTGCAACAACTCCTAGAAATGTACTTACCTTTTTGTTAAGGTTAATTTTAGGTATACATCCTTAAATTTTCCTTTATATCGATTGAATCATACAAGTTTCGTAGATGGTTGTCAATAGATTTGGTATCATTGGTTTGCTTTTTTCGAATGTTAAACTGTAAGCGTCAAATAGTCCCCACCTTGTAGGTAAACACGCGGCAGGTCAATGGAAATTCCAGTGACCATGGCAATAGCTTGTCCAACGCTTCCTGATCTTTCGGGTCTTGGAGATTCTGTAAATGACCCCTCGTCATGGATGAAGGCAACCCGATCTCCTTCGCTTAAGTAAATCGAGGATGCTTTTCGGAATGGTGATTTTTCCCATGTAGCTAATTCTTGAATAATCCATGCTTTCGCAAAACCTTCCTTACATTCTGTACATTCTTTACTTATACGACATATTGTCATTTTTATAAAGTTCCGATTTCCAGGTTGTAATTAGAACTTCAAAGCATTTTACGTTTGCATTGCCCATTATAGTAGGCTTGGTTGTATGCTGATTTCAATGGAATAATTCCGAGACTAACCATTTTAGGAACTTTTCTCGGAGGGGATCATGTGAAGCGAAATTGGGAGCTGGACGAGTTAAGCGAGCATTTTACGATTTTACCCAACGAGATGCGCTTGATTGAAAATAAGCAAAGTGAAAACAAAATCGGTTTCGCTGTTCTCCTCAAATTTTTTCAGAATGAGTCCCGTCTCCCAAGTCAAAAATTTGAAGTGCCGAAACCGGTTATTGCTTACATTGGCAAGCAAATTTTATGATCACTAATCTGACGAAATATTATCGCCGACTACAATTGGGTTTGCATCATAATTATTATTTTGGACGGAACGATAACCGGAGCTTAAAGGAGGAACCAAAATGTCCACATTGGCCAAAGCTATTATGTTGGCGGCGAAGCATCATGAAGGGCAGAAGGATAAGGGCGGCAATCCTTATGTTTTTCACCCGTTTCGTTTAATGCTCAGAGCGATGAAAGAAGAGGATCGAATCGTTGCCGTGCTCCACGACACGATTGAGGAAACGGCGCTTACCTTGGAAGATTTGCGCCATGAAGGCTTCGGCGCGGAAATCATTGCGGCGGTGGACAGTTTGACGCGGAGAGAGGAGGAGTCGTATGACGAATTCATCATGCGGATCAAGCGGAATCCATTGGCCAGAAGGGTAAAGGTGCTCGACCTTCAAGATAATACCGAGCTGACCCGCACCAAAAAACCGTCCGAGAAAACGGTTAAGCGATTGGAGAAATACAGCAAAGCTCTGGATATGTTGTTAAGTTAATTGATACATGTGTGCCGGTCCGATCCCAGACACAATTCGCCGAAGTCGATACTGCGGTGAAAATCCGGCTTGTCCGCGGTTACGAAGTTCCAGCTCACATAATGAGGCTCAGGAGTCCTGTCTCCGCTTTTGTAAAAATTTCCTCTTATGAGAGAGCCGCGAACAGGTTGAAAACCTGAAAATATGCCGGCCAGGAAGCCGAAAGGAATACGGAATGCCAGCTCCCGTTCCCGCGGCATTAAATTCAAAGTTCAAGTATCGGTTAGCGGGTGAAGGCGCAGGTCTCCGTGACTACAGTATGGATTTGTTCCGGTTTTCAATCAACCCTATCATGTTTCGCATAAGTATCCAGATGCCGCAACCCCCTTCTTTTTTCACCGGGATGCCAAAGACGGCGATCCCTTTCCCCCTATTAATCAGAAAATTCTTATTTATCTGACAATAACATACTGATATAATAAAACTATAAAACTGCGAAAACTGAATAGTCGGTTGGTATCGTCATCATCAACAAGAAGGAGGGAACTCTATGGCATTCTTGGACAAGCTGGCCGATTATCGGGAGAAGGAGCATGGACTGCATTGGGAAGGCACATTCATGGCGTATTTGGCTCTCGTGCGGGAACGCCCGGAGATCGCGGGGCTGGCCCATGACCGCATTTACCGGATGATCGAATCGGCGGGCATCGAGGACAAGGGCGATGGCAAGCGGGAATACAAGTTTTTCAGCTCGGCGCTGTTCGGGCTGGAGGACGATTTGCAGACGCTGGTCGAAGAATATTTCCGTCCGGCGGCCCAGCGGCTTGATGTGCGGAAAAGGCTGCTGCTGCTGATGGGACCCGTCAGCGGCGGCAAATCGACCCTCGTTTCCCTCCTGAAGGAAGGACTGGAGCAATTCTCGCGGACCGACGAGGGAGCCGTGTACGCGATCAAGGGCTGCCCGATGCAGGAGGAGCCGCTCCATCTTATTCCGCCTGAATTGCGGGCTGAATTTGCGCAGGAATACGGCGTGCGCATCGAAGGCGACCTGTGCCCGGTTTGCCGGCTTCGCCTGGAAACCGAATTCGACGGGCGCATCGAGGAGATGCCGGTCAAGCGTGTGCTGTTCTCCGAGGCGAAAAGAACAGGCATCGGCACCTTTGCCCCTTCCGATCCGAAGTCGCAGGATATCGCGGACCTGACGGGAAGCATCGACTTTTCCACGATCTCGCAGTACGGCTCCGAATCGGATCCGCGGGCCTACCGTTTTGACGGGGAACTGAACAAGGCGAATCGGGGACTCATGGAATTCCAGGAGATGCTTAAGTGTGATGAGAAATTTCTCTGGAATCTGCTGTCCCTGACGCAGGAGGGAAATTTCAAGGCCGGGCGCTTCGCCTTGATTTCTGCCGACGAGCTGATCGTCGCGCATACGAATGAAACGGAATACCGTTCGTTCATCGCGGGCAAGAAGAACGAGGCGCTGCATTCCCGGATGATCGTCATGCGGATTCCGTACAACCTGAAGGTCAGCGAGGAGGAGCGGATTTACGCCAAGCTCATCGGCCAATCCGATATCCGGGGCACGCATATCGCGCCCGCCGCGCTCTGGACCGCCGCGGTGTTCAGCGTGCTGTCGCGGCTTAAGGAGTCGAAGAAGCCGGGCGTCGACCCGATCAAGAAGATGTACCTGTACGACGGCGTCGAGGTCGACGGCGCGAAGAGCGGCGATGCGCAGGAACTCCGCAAGGAGTTTATGGATGAAGGGATGTCGGGCGTCGATCCCCGTTATGTGATCAATCGCATCTCCAGCGCGCTGATCAAAGGGGACAAGCGGTGCATCAACGCGCTGGACGTGCTGAAATCGCTGAAGGAAGGGCTAGACCAGCACGCTTCCATCTCCAAGGAGGAAAGGGAGCGTCTGCTCAACTTCATTACGCTGGCGCGCCAGGAATACGACCACAAGGCGCGGACGGAAGTGCAGCGGGCGTTCGTGTATTCCTTCGAGGATTCGGCGCATACGATGATGAACAATTACCTGGACAATGTGGAGGCATACTGCAACGGGTTCAAAATGAAAGATCCCATCACCGAGGAGGAGCGGGAGCCCGACGAGAAGCTGATGCGCGCGATCGAGGAGCAGATCGGCATTACGGAAAATCAGAAAAAGGCGTTCCGCGAAGAGATTCTGATTAAAATTTCAACGCTCGCCCGCCGCGGCCGCAAGTTCGAGTACACGTCCCACGAGATGTTGAAGGAAGCGATCGAGAAGAAGCTTTTCGCCGACCTGAAGGATGTGGTGAAAATTACGACGTCGGTGAAAAATCCGGACGAAGCGCAGCTGAAGCGGATCAACGAGGTGTCGGCGCGGCTGATCGAGCATCACGGCTATTGCGCGTCATGCGCCAATGAGCTGATGAAATACGTAGGCAGCCTGTTAAACCGCTAGAGGAAGGGGTGGAGCCGCATGGCCGGACATGAACCGTTATTCGTGTTATCGCACAACGATTGGTCGCTCCACCGCAAAGGCGAACTCGACCAGCAGCGCCATACGAGAAAGGTCAAGGAAGCGATCAAACAAAACCTGTCCGATCTGGTCAGCGAGGAAGCGATCATTACGTCGCAAGGCGACCGGATCGTGAAGGTGCCGATCCGCGGCATGGACGAGCCGAAGTTTCGATACGATTATTCGGACAAGCAGCGGGTCGGCCAGGGCAGCGGCGGGACCAAAGTGGGCGACGTCGTCGGACAGGCGCAGCCCGGGCCGGCCGGGCAGCCGGGGCCGGGCCGCGGCGGCGAACCCGGTGCGGGCGATCAGCCCGGCGTCGATTACTACGAGGCGGACATTACGGTGGACGAGCTGGCGGAGCTGATTTTCGAGGATTTGCAGCTCCCCCGTCTGAAGCCGAAAAGCGAGGTCGACCTGACGGTCGACGATATCCGCTTCAACGACGTCCGCCGCAAGGGGATGATGGGCAACGTCGACAAACGGCGCACGTTGATCGAAGCCATGAAGCGCCGGGCGCTTGCCGGCTATGACGGCGGCGTCTCCGACCCCGCCGCCGCGCTGCCCGCACCAAGGGCACCCGGGGAAGCGGGGGATGCGGTTCAGCCGCCGGGTGCCGCAGGCCAGGGGCTGATCCGCAATGAGGACATGCGGTTCAAAACGTGGGAGGACATCCGCAAGCCGCAGAGCGCCGCCGTCGTCATGGCGATGATGGACACCTCGGGTTCCATGGGCACGTTCGAGAAATATATCGCGCGCAGCTTCTATTTCTGGATGGTCCGGTTTCTGCGTACAAAATATGAAGAGGTGGAGATCTGCTTTCTGTCCCACGATACGGAAGCGAAGCGGGTCGGGGAGGAGGCTTTTTTCACGAAAGGGGAAAGCGGCGGGACGAAGTGCTCCTCCGTGTACAAGCTTGCCATCGAACTGCTCGACACCGAATTTCCGCAGTCCCGCTTTAATGCATATGCGTTCCATTTCTCCGACGGCGACAATCTGGATTCGGACAATACCGTCACAGCGGCCCTCGTTCGTGACATGCTGGAGCGGATCAATCTGCTCGGCTACGGCGAGATCCGCCGCTACGGCACGGCGGGTCGGCTGTGGGAGACGATGACCGGCATCGAGCACGAAGCGTTCAGCCGTTCGGTGCTGCGCGAGAAGGGCGACGTGTACCGCACTCTGAAACGCTTTTTCGGCGAAGCCGCCGTCGGGTGAGGAAGGGGAGAGGGCCATGAACCAAGCGGATTACGAACAGCTGGAGCGGGCGATCGGCCGCCTGACGGAGATGGCCGCCGCGGAAGGGCTGGACTTTTTCCCGATGCGCTACGAGGTGTGCCCTTCCGAGGTGCTGTACTCCATCGGCGCTTACGGCATGCCGACCCGCTTCGCGCATTGGAGCTTCGGCAAAGCGTATCAGCGGATGAAGTCGGAATACGATTTCGGCTTGAGCCGCATCTACGAGCTCGTGATCAATTCGAATCCCTGCTATGCGTTTCTGCTGGACCGGAACACGCTGCTGCAGAACAAGCTGATCGTCGCCCATGTGCTGGGGCATAGCGATTTTTTCAGAAACAACGCGATGTTCGCGGCCACCGACCGCAAGATGGTCGACCGGATGGCGGTGTTCGCGTTGCGGATGCGCGCGTTCGAGCAAGAATACGGCCCGGATGAGGTCGAGCTTGTGCTGGATGCGGGCCTGTCGATCCAGGAGCACATCGATCCGCAGGTCCGCGCCGGGCGCAAAGGCGGTTTCAGCGAGGCGGAGGGCGGCGCGAAGGACGTCGTCGGCTTTATCGCCGGCGGCAGCCGGGCGCTCAAGGACTGGCAGCGGGAAATTCTGTACATGCTTCGCGAGGAAATGCTGTATTTCTGGCCGCAGCTGGAGACGAAAATCCTGAACGAAGGCTGGGCCACGTTCTGGCATCTGCGGCTTGTGCGGCAGATGGAGCTCGACGATGCGGAGATTGTGGAGTTCGCGAAGATGAATGCGGGCGTGGTGCAGCCGGGCGGCGGAAGCGTGAACCCCTACTACCTGGGACTGCGCATGCTGGAATACATCGAGCGCCGGGAAGGGACGGAAGCGCTATTCGATATCCGCGAGATGGAATCCGACGTGTCTTTTCTGCGCAACTACTTGACCAAGGAGCTTGTGGAGGAGATGGATCTGTTCCTGTACGGACGCGACCGCGACGTCTACCGGGTGACCGAAAAGGACGTGGCAGCCGTCCGCGACACGCTCATCCGCCAGCGTACGAACGGCGGCTATCCGTATATCACGGCGATGGATGATGATTACCGCAGCAACGGCGAGCTGCTGCTTCTGCACCGGTACGAGGGGCTGGAGCTCGACCGCAAATATGTGGACCGCACGCTGCCGCTCGTCCACCGGCTGTGGGGCCGGCCGGTCCATCTGCAGACGCGGGGCAAGGACAGCGCGGAGCTCCGGTACTTTTATGACGGGAGCCGGGTGCAGGCGGTATAGGCCCAGGGAAAGCGAACGGAGATTTTATAGGAAAAAGGGGCGCCGCTGTCGAAGCGGCGTTCGTTTGTGCGGGCGATTTTCCACAAACGCACGAAACGATGGACATGCCGGTGTTCATCGGGGATAATCGAGGTATCGGAACAGCAAATCTCTTTATCATTGAACAGGAGAATCCAAATGGCAAACAAACATCGAATTGCTGTCGTCGGCTGCGGCGGAATGGCAAACACCTGGATGGAGTATGCATTGGGACGCGAAGATTGCGAGATTGTAGCCTTGGTCGATATCCGGCCGGAGTCCGCGCAGGCGATGGCGGAGAAATACGGCTTATCCTGCGGCGTGTATACGGATCCAGCCGAGGCGATAGAGGCGTCCGGCGCTACGCTCGTGTTCGACGTTACCGTTCCGGCCGGCCATTTCGAAGTAGGCACGACGGCAATGAGGCTCGGGTGCGATGTGTTCGCGGAGAAGCCGCTGGCGGAAACGCTGGAGCAATGCCGGGAAATGGTCCGGATGAGCGAGACGACAGGCCGCATGCACGCGGTCATGCAGAACCGCCGGTATAATCCGCAAATAATCGCGCTTCGGGAGATGATCGAATCCGGCGTGATCGGAAGGCCCGGATTCGCGGGCGTGGACTTTTACATAGGGGCGCATTTCGGCGGGTTCCGGGATGCGATGGACAACCCGCTGCTGCTCGATATGGCCATCCATACGTTCGATCAGGCGCGGAAGATTCTCGGCGCCGATCCGGTGTCCGTCTACTGCCAAGAATACAATCCGCCGGGCTCCTGGTATGCCGGCTGCTCGTCGGCCGTCTGCATTTTCGAAATGTCGGACGGGTCCGTTTTCAACTACCGGGGCTCGTGGAGCGCGGAAGGGGCGCAGACCTCCTGGGAAGGCGAATGGCGGGTCACCGGCGAACGGGGCACGATCATCTGGGACGGAAGCCATGCGCCATATGCCGAAACGGTGGCGGCGGGCAACCAGGAGGGCAAATTCATCCGGGATTTCGTCAGGCTCGAAGCCGAGGTTCCCTCTCTGAAGAACGTCGGCCACCACGGCTGCCTTGATGACATGTTCGATGCGCTTGCGCATGGCCGCCGGGCCGCCACCGACTGCCGCGACAACATCCTCAGCATGGCGATGGTGTTCGGCGCAATCGAGAGCGCGAGGACCGGCAGCAAAGTGAGCATCGGCATCTGAACCGACTCCGCTGTCGTCCCAATCATGGCTTCCGGATTACCTCGGCCGCATGAGCTGTGCAAATTCGCCCGTATTCGCGATAACGAGGTTATTTACCCGGGCGAGGAGATAAATGAAAATAGAAGCCGCACTTTTTAGGGGGATGACGCGATGACCTTATCGATCGGGATTGTGGGAACAGGCTGGTTTGCGAATGAGCATGCGGCCAGGCTGGCCAAGTTTGATGACGTTTCTGTTCGCGCTTTCTGCGGAACAATTCAAGAGAAAGCGGAACGGATAGCCGGCCGGTACAGCGGCGCGCGCGGCTACGACAGCTTGGTCCGGATGCTCGACGACAACAAGCTGGACGCCGTTTACCTATGCGTGCCGCCTTACGCCCATGGCGAACTGGAATTTGAGCTTGTTGAAAGAGGCATTCCGTTTCTGATCGAGAAGCCGCTTGGCGCAGACCTTGAGATACCGACCCGGGTATTGCAAGCGGTTGAAGCCAAAGGGCTGTTGACCTCGGCCGCTTACCATTTTCGCTATATGCAGGGTGTGCAGCAGGCGAAAGTATTATTGGAAGGACGCAAAATCGGGATGGCGCTCGGTTACTGGACCGGCGATATGCCCGGCGTCAGCTGGTGGAGGCGTTTCGACCAATCGGGCGGCCAGTTTGTGGAGCAAACCACTCATATCGTCGATTTGCTCCGCTATTTGGCGGGAGAAGTAACCGAGGTCTATGCCAACTATGCGCAGCGCGTCATGCATGAGAAAGAGAGCGGGGTCCGTGTGCCGGATGTCGGCACAGTGGCCATCAAGTTGGCAAGCGGTGCCGTGGCGAACATTGCCAATACTTGTATTTTGCCGACCAGCCATTTAACGGGACTTCATATTTACACCGATCAAGGCGTATTGGAATTAACCCATAACGGGCTGAGAGACATCCGATCGGACCGGACGACGGAGTATTTCAACAGAACCGATCCGTACGAGACGGAATCCCGCGCGTTCCTGCATGCGGTGTTGACCGGAGACGCTTCCGGCATTCTGTCCACCTATGCGGATGCCTGGTTGACTCAACAGGTGACCGTGGCCGCGAACCGGTCGGCGGCTGAAGGACAACCGGTAACGATAGCTTAGGCAAAGTGTGAGAAGGACCGGGCAGATTTAACTTGCCCCGGTCTTTTTTTTGCCGTAATGTTGTATTACATTTGAATGCGCTTACCTTATTGTGTCGCAGCCGTACCGTATACCTTTGAGGAAACGGAGACCGTCCATGGATACTTTGCTCGACTTGTTCAAATTCAAAAAAATCCGCGGCAAACTGTTTATCCTTACGACGGTTATCACGCTGATTCCGATGCTGTTCATCAGTATTGCCGTTTACCGGATATCCGCCGACCGTCTTATGCTCAAAGCGGAGGAGCAGAGCTTTGCGGCGGGCAGCATCGCCAACCAGTATCTCGATCGGATTCTGGTCGACTTCAGAGACTTGTTCAACGTTATCATCAGCAGCTCTCAAATTCAATGCACGCTAACGGGAAGCAACGATCAGGTATGCCAGAACGTACAAGCCGCGAACGATGAGAGCGACTATAGTTACATCCGCAACTCGTATCGGATCAACAACGCGATGAATACGATCACGCAATCGAAATCGTATGTCGTCCGTTATGTGATCTATCATATGACGGCGCCGCCGGAATGGCGGTTATACGGTACTTATATCAGTCCCTCGGAAGCGGAGGAATGGTATAAACAATTAGGGGAAAACAATATGCCGCTGATCAGGGACGGAAGGTCGCTCGACCAGAACAGAAAATGGAACGGGGAAACGATGCTTGTCGGCAAGCTTCTGAAAAGAACGGGCGGAGATTTCGAACCGCTCGGGTTTATCATTTTGGAAATCGATAAAGAACGGTTTTTCGAGGGTTTTTCATTTCTTAATGCGGACGAGCAATCCCGGTTCATGATTGCAGACAAAGACGGAAGTTTGCTGTACTCCCTCCCGAATGCGGATGAGGAGAAGGAGGCGAATGCCGCATTGTACGCAGCCGCGAGGCAGGCCGATCCGCATGCGGGCCAGTTTGTTTCCATCAATAGGCAGTGGATGGGTGCGGCACAGCAGAGTCAGCTTTTCGGCTGGTCGATTATGCATGTAATTGATGCGGACAGTCTGTCCAAGGATGCGCGCTCGATTAGGACGATTATTATATGGATCTTCATTGGAACGCTTGTCTTCGGTTTGCTCCTGGCGAACTGGATCAGCGGTACGATTCGAAGGCCGCTTAACCGATTGTCCCTGCTTATTAAAGTGAGCGGTTCGATCGATACCCCGTCGGCCGTCCGGTTTGACGCGCAGGATGAAGTAGGACAGATCGGGCGGCGTTTTCTGCGGATGATCAATGAGAACAAATCGCTTAACGAACAAGTCTATAATGCGCTCATGAAGCGGAAGGAAGCGGAGATTCACGCGCTGCAGGCTCAAATCAATCCGCATTTTCTGTACAATACATTGGAGTCTCTCAAATGGCTGGCGTTCTCCCGCAACCAGCCGGATATAAGCGACGTGATCGGCAAGCTCGGCAAGTACTTCCGATTGACCATCAATAAAGGCAATCAAATCATAACGGTACAAGAAGAACTTGATCATGCTCTCGCGTACTTTCAGGTGCAAAATTTCCGTTATACGGACCGGTTTGATCTCATTCTCTCCTTTGAAGACGACATCGGCCGTTATCTGGTGCCGAAGTTCATTATCCAGCCTATCGTTGAGAACGCCATTTATCACGGTCTGAAGGAAAAGGAAGGACAAGGCACGATCGTCATATCCGGTCAGGTTGAAGACGGCATCCTGTCGTTCCAAATCACCGATGACGGCCAAGGCATAACGCCTGAGCGCGTTAAAGAGATTACGGAAGCGCTTGACGCCGAAGAGACGAGCGTTACCTATGGATTGAAAAATGTGCACGAGCGGTTGAAACTCGGATTCGGCCAGGGGTTCGGCGTGAGCATGACGAGTGAACCGGGGCTCTATACGACAATCAAGCTGGCGATGCCGGCGATAATGGAATCGGGGGAAGCGGCCCATGAATCAAACGATGCAACAAACGATGAAACGAACGGTGAAGGCTTTGATCGTTGACGATGAATTCCATATCCGCCATGGTATCCAAATGGCCGTACCCTGGGGAGATTTCGGCGTGGAAGCCGTCGAGGAAGCGGGGGATGGGAAAAACGCGATTGCGCTGTTCGACGAGCATTCGCCGGATATCGTATTGCTCGACATTAACATGCCTGGGATAAACGGTATGGAGGTAGCGAGGCATATACGGGGACGAAACGGATCAACACAAATTATTTTCTTGACGGGCTATGACGATTTTCACAAAGCGAGAGAAGCGATCACGCTGCAAGCTTCGGACTATCTGCTAAAGCCGGTATCCTATGACGAACTTCTGCAGTCGTTGGAAAAGGCGGCCATGAAGGTGACCGTAAACCGCAAGGAATCGGGCTATCTGGATGATCTGCAGCGAAGACTGGCCATACCCGGCAGCAGAGGACAAAAGCTGCTCGCCAAAGAATTGTTTGTGCTTGGCGAGCTTCGTGCGGGAGCGGGGTCCGGGTGTCAGGGAATGATGGAGGAATGGTTGGACGAGCTGAGTCAATTGCCCCTTACGGAAGCTAAAATCATCGCTTCGCAATTTGTCGTCTATGCGGCCCGATTGTCCGTTGAGATGGGGCATGAACTGCCGGTACACGCGCAGCAATCGCTCGAAGCGCTGGGCGGGTGCG
Organism: uncultured Paenibacillus sp.; assembly: GCF_963515335.1. NCBI lineage: Bacteria > Bacillati > Bacillota > Bacilli > Caryophanales > Paenibacillaceae > Paenibacillus > uncultured Paenibacillus sp. The sequence goes on from NZ_CAUPYC010000046.1 coordinate 23,847, forward strand.
ATACCGTTCAGGGTTTTATGAAACAAATGCGCGAATTTATTACAATTCTATCCGAACGGGTTCGGAATTCCATGGATAAGCCCGTCACCCACTCGATTGAACAGGCAAGGGAATGGATCCGCGAGCACTTGAGCGAGGAGATAAGCTTGCAAACATTGGCTGCGGCCGTTCATCTCAATCCTTATTATTTGAGCCGTTTGTTTAAGCAGGAGACGGGTGAAACCTATTTGGAGTTTACGACGCGAATCCGCTTTGAGAAGGCCCGTGAGTTGCTGACAAGCAGCGCATTGAAAATGCATGAGATTGCCGAGCAGGTAGGCTTCACGGATGCCAACTATTTCAGCATTGCATTCAAGAAGCACCAGGGAGTCAGCCCTACCGATTTTAGAAAGAGATTTCAATAATCCTCGAAAAAGAAGTCAATAAATCAAAGACCGGCGCAACGGATTCTATGGAGCCTTCCCCGCAGAAACATTCATAATGAATTTGTAAGCGTAACCATCGATGGAGGGGGAAAAGCAAATGGCTCAACGTAAACGGTCGATTGTCATCATGCTTCTGCTTGTTGCAGCGCTCGTGGTTTCCGCATGCAGCAGCAATTCCGGAAGTGCGGAAAATACCGGCGGCTCGTCCGACGGAGGGACGGCCGGCAATAACGCTAATGGGCCGGCAAGCCCGCCGAGCGGGGAAAAGGTCAAGCTCAAGTTCATGTATTGGGGCAGCGCTTTCGAGAAAGAGGCAATGGAGAAAATGATCAAATCCTTCAACGAATCCAACCCCGGCATTGAAGTGAAGGGCGAGCACGTTCCCGGCGACTACAATGCGAAGATCAATACGCTGATGGCCACCGGCGAACTGCCGGATGTCGCCTATCTGGGAGAAGGGCTGGCGCTGAAATGGGCAGCGGACGGCAAGGTGCTGGACATGACGGAGTATCTGGACATGTATCCCGAGCTCGCAAACCGGCTGGAACAATCCTATTATTATTACGCGCCGGGCAAGACGATCGGCACGAATACGGCGGCCGAAATCATTGCGCTGTACTACAATAAAGATTTGTTTGAAGAGGCGGGACTTGATTTGCCTCCTACGAACGGAGCCAACGCCTGGACCTGGCAGGAATTCGTGGATATAGCGAAGAAGCTGACGAAGGACGGCAGCGGCCGAACACCGAACGATGCCGGCTTCGACCCGAAAAACATCGTGCAGTACGGCGTATCGTTCCCGACCTGGATGGGCGGATGGTATCCGTTTCTTCTGAGCAACGGCGCGGATATCACGAATGAGGACGGCACGAAATACGCGCTGAACTCGCCGGAAGCAGTCGAGGTGTTCCAGGCGCTGCAGGATTTGATGTACAAGGACTACGTGGCGCCGACGGCCACCCAGCAGCAGAATATGCCGGCAACGAACGTCAGGCTGCAGACGAAGAAAGTAGCCATGGCGATTGAAGGACAATGGGCGCTGCTCGACTTTGCCTCGACCAAAATGAATTTCGGCATGGGGGTACTTCCGAAATTCAAAGAGGCGAAGACGATGATGCTCGGGGCTCCGACCGTTATTTTCTCCAGCACCAAATACCCGAAGGAAGCTCTGAAATTTTATATCTATCATAACAATCCGGAGCAAGTCGACCTGTACAAGAAAGGTCTGTGGATGCCGCTGGAACAAAAATATTACACCGATCCGGCGACAATCGATTCGTGGATCAAGAATGACGCCCACCCTCCGGAATACAAGGAAGCGGTTATCGATTATACGTTGACTTACGCCGGTCGTTCGCCCTCCTACTCGCTGAAAAACTTTGCGGAGATCGATCCGAAAATTTCCGCTTCGCTGGATAAGATCTGGACGAATAAAGAACCGGCCGACAAAGTGCTTCGCGATATGGAAAAGGATATTCAGCCTCTGCTCCAGGGCAAATATGACATTGAATAAGTAGAGGCTCATGGAGAGTCCTTGTCGCCAAGGGCTCTCTGCTTCTCAAGCCGCGTTCGTCCCGAGACTTTGCTATACGAGGAGGAATGACATGAACGCCGTCGCAGACGAGCTTTCCGTCAATGCCGCGCAGCTCTCGCGTAAAACGCGGCTGTCAGGGATTGCGCGCATGGAAAGAAAATGGGGGGTCCTGTTCGCGCTTCCCGCCATGTTGGGATTTATCATCTTCGTGGCCGGGCCGATGATCGCTTCGCTTATTTTCAGCATGACCGACTGGAGTATCGGGTCGGACATGAAATTTACCGGTTTGGAAAATTACAGGACAATGGCGGCCGAGGATCCATTGTTCAGCAAATCGCTTTTCGTGACGCTCTATTATACGATCGGAAGCGTGCCGCTCGGTATTATGGCCGCCTTTCTGATCGCCATGCTGCTGAACCAGAAGGTGAAAGGGCTCGCCATTTTCCGCACCGTTTATTATTTGCCGGTGCTGGTGCCCAGCATCGCCAACAGCATGTTGTGGCTTTGGCTGTTCAACCCGGATTTCGGTTTGTTCAACTCGATGCTAAGAAGCGTCGGACTGCCGGGCTCTCAATGGATTTACAGCGAGACGGCCGCGATTCCCTCCCTTATTTTGATGAGCACATGGGGCGTTGGCAATGCCGCGGTTATTTTTTTGGCCGGCCTTCAAGGCGTACCGGGCCATTTATACGAGGCGGTTGAGGTGGACGGCGGCGGGGCGCTGCGCAAATTTTGGCATGTCACGCTCCCCTCGATGACGCCGACCATATTTTTCAATGTCATCATGGGGATGATCGGCACGCTGCAGGTGTTCGACCAGGCTTACGTCATGACCAACGGCGGCCCGAATAACGCGACTTTGTTCTACATCTTTTATTTGTACCGCAAGGCTTTCTCGGAAGCCCAGATGGGTTATGCGGCGGCGCTTGCCTGGGTGCTGTTCCTGATCATCATGGCGCTTACGGCCCTGGTTTTCCGTTCTTCGCGCTTCTGGGTTTATTACGAAGGGGAGGGGAAGTCATGAGCATCAGCTCAACGAGACTCATACACCGGGTCGCCGTTTACTTTATTCTGATTGCGGGCAGCATCGCCATGATTTTTCCGTTCGCCTGGCTGCTCCGAAGCTCGCTGATGTCCACTGCGCAAATTTTCATTTTCCCGCCGGAGTGGATTCCCAGGCCGTTCGAGTGGCGGAACTATAGCGATGCGCTGACCGTCGTACCCTTTTTCCGCTACTTTCTGAATACGATGACGATTGAGGTATCGGTTGTGGCCGGTGTGTTGATTACGAGCACGATGGCGGGATACAGCTTTGCCAGATTGAAGTGGCCCGGCCGGAATCCCGTGTTCGGCTTGATACTCAGCACCTTGATGCTCCCTTACGCCGTCACCCTGATTCCGACGTTCGTCCTCTGGAAATCGCTCGGCGCAATCAACACGTATTGGCCGCTGATCGTTCCGGCCTGGTTCGGAGGAGGCGCATTCAACATCTTTTTGCTTCGCCAATTTTTCAGCACGATTCCCAAAGATTTGGACGAAGCGGCTTATATGGACGGCGCCAATCCGTTGACCGTTCTTTGGCGGATTCTGATCCCGCTTTGCACGCCGGCGCTGATCGTGATTCTGATTTTTACGTTTATCGGCACGTGGAACGATTTTCTGGGTCCGCTCATTTACTTGAGCGACAGCAATAAATTTACGCTGGCGCTCGGCCTCGCTTCCTTCCGGGGGATGTACAACGCGCAATGGGGCTATTTGATGGCCGCTTCAACCGCGATTGTGGCGCCCATCATCGTCTTGTTCTTCATCGGGCAGCGTTATTTTATCGAAGGCATCACGCTTACCGGAATTAAAGGTTAAATTCGGCTTTAACGGGGAGGAACACGAATGAGTACGCAAACGGCAGCACCGCTGCGCAATTGGGGACATGTACCTTTTGCGAGCGTGAAGATCAGTGACGATTTCTGGCGTCCGCGAATCTCTCTGCTGAAAGACGTTACGTTAAGGGTTTGTCTGGACAAATGCGAGCAAACGGGCCGGATCGCCAATTTTGTGAAAGCGGCCGGACTTGCCGAGGGTGAATTTCAAGGCATTTATTTCGATGATTCCGATGTGTACAAAGTGCTTGAAGGGGCGTCCTATTCCCTCATGATCGACCGTGACCCGGAATTGGAAGCGGAAATTGACCGCATTGCAGAGCTTATTGCCTCGGCACAGGAGGAGGACGGCTACTTGTGCACCTACTTCACGCTCAAGGAGCCGGACCGCAAATGGACCGATATGGAAAAGCATGAGATGTATTGCGGCGGCCATCTGATCGAGGCGGCGGTCGCTTATTATGAAGCCACAGGGAAACGAACGCTGATCGATGCCGCATGCAGGCTGGCCGATCACTACGACAGCCTGTTTGGTCCCGGCAAACGCCATTGGGTGGAAGGGCATGAGGAAATTGAGCTGGCGCTTGTCAAATTGTACCGGGTCACAAAGGAAGAACGTTATTGGAAATTGTCGTTATGGCTGCTGGAAGAGCGGGGACGCGGCCACGGTGTCGGAGCGATCTGGGATAAAGAGGAATGGGGGCCGGGCTACTGCCAGGATGACGTGCCTGTCAAGGATATTCGCCATGTAAAAGGTCACGCCGTACGTGCCATGTATCTGTACGCGGCAATGACCGATGTCGTTCATGCCTCAGGCAATCCCGATTATCTTGATGCTTTATTGCGAGTATGGTCGCATACGGTGGAAAGGAACATGTATATTACGGGAGGAATCGGGCCTTCCCGGCATAATGAGGGGTTTACGCACGATTATGATCTGCCGAACGAGAGCGCCTACTGCGAAACGTGCGCCGCAATCGCCATGGCCTTCTGGAACCACCGGATGAATCTGCTGCTCGGCGATGCCAAATACGCCGATGTGGTCGAACGCGAAATGTACAACGGATCGCTGGCCGGGCTCTCCCTTTCCGGTGACAAGTTTTTTTACGTCAATCCGCTCGCGTCCAAAGGCGATCATCACCGAGTGGAATGGTTCGATTGTTCTTGCTGTCCGACGAATCTGGCGCGCTTCCTTCCCTCCATCGGTAATTACGTCTATGCGCGTTCGCAGAAAGGGATCGTCGTGAATCAGTATATCCAGGGAACCGGCGACTTTCGGGTAGGCGGAAGCGACACGAATGTTCGGTTAAAGCAAACGACGGCCTATCCCTGGCAGGGTGACATTGCCCTTGAGGTTGTGCCCGAGAGAGACGAGGCGTTCGAAATCCGTATGCGGATTCCTGGATGGTGCAGGGGATACCGGCTGGCAGTGAACGGGGAGCCGGTACCCGCTTTCGAAGTACGGCTTGAAAGCGGCTATGCCGTCCTGGAACGGAACTGGTCACAGGGGGACGTCGTCCTGCTGCAGCTCGACATGCCCGTGGAGGTCGTGCGTGCCCGTGCGGAAGTGGAAGCGGACAGGGGCATGATCGCGATCCAACGGGGACCGGTCGTCTATTGCGTTGAACACGCCGACAATCCGCATTTGGAGTATCAGTCGTTCGCGGTTCGCGCCGGTGAAGCTTTCGCTTATGAGTACCGTGCGGATGTATTGGGAGGGGTTGTCTTGCTGGCCGGCAGTACCGGAGAAGGGAAGCCGTGCACGTTGATCCCTTATTATGCTTGGGACAATCGCCAGCCCGGATTCATGCAGGTATGGATCACAGAAGCCGAAGACCGATCGTTGTATGCTTGGTAGTAACGAATAAACCATATTTGCGATGGGAGTGTTTGCGCGATGACAGTGCGGCAGAGTTTGAAACAAACGGCATTCGAGGCATTGCCGCTCGGCAGCATTAAACCGGCGGGTTGGCTCAAGGACCAGCTCCGCATTCAGGCTGACGGATTAACCGGACATCTGGAGGAGCATTGGGCTGATGTGGGGCCGGGCAACGGCTGGATCGGCGGGTCGGGCGAAAGCTGGGAGAGGGGGCCTTACTACCTGGATGGGCTTGTTCCTTTGGCGCATTTGCTCGAGGACGAGCGGCTGATCGCCAAGGCGAACCGGTGGATTGAATGGTCGCTCGCCAGCCAGAAGCCGGACGGCTCCTTCGGGCCGGAACGGATTGAAACGGTGAACCAGGATATCGATAAGAACCATGACTGGTGGCATTACATGATTATGCTGAAGGTGCTTATCCAGCATGAGGAAGCGAAAGGCGACGAGCGGGTGGTGCCGTTCCTGCTGCGTTATTTCCGTTATGTTGCCGCCGCGATCGACAGACTGCCTCTGAAGGACTGGGCGGAAGCGCGGGGCGCGGAGATGCTGCTGGCGGTCCAATGGACATACAAGCGCACGGGCGAGCAGTTTCTGTTGGAGCTGGCGGACAAAGTGGCCGCGCAGACGATGGATTGGACCGGGATTTTGCAGGATTTCCCGTTCTGGCGCAAGGTGGAGCATTGGGACCATCGGACGCATGTCGTCAATGTGGCGATGGGCGTCAAAACGCCGGCCATCCGGTACGAGCTCACCGGCGATCCGAAAGAAGAGGAAGCGGTACGGCGCGGGATTCAAAGCCTGATGACTTACCACGGTCAGGCGCACGGGATGTTCTCCGGGGACGAGTGGCTGTCCGGCACCGATCCGAGTCAGGGAGTGGAGTTGTGCGCGGTTGTCGAGTATATGTTTACGATGGAGCATTTGGTGAGGGTTTTCGGTGACGGGCAGTATGGCGATATTCTCGAAAAAGTGGCCTTCAACGCGCTTCCGGCCGCGATCTCGGCGGATTGGACTTCGCACCAGTATGACCAACAGGTGAACCAGATCATGTGCAATGTCGCCAAGCGGAACTGGAGCAATAACGATGAGGCGAACCTGTTCGGCCTCGAACCGAATTTCGGATGCTGCACGGCGAATATGCACCAAGGCTGGCCGAAACTGGCGGCTCATCTGTGGATGTCGGACGGAAGGGGAGGCCTTGCGGCCGTGTCCTACGCGCCTTGCCTGGTGCGGACGAAAGTGGGAGCCGGCGGGACGGAGGCGACGCTGGAGGTTGGCGGGGGCTATCCGTTCCGGGAAACGGTGACGATGAAACTCTCGTTAGGACGTCCGGAACGTTTCGCGCTACGGCTGCGGATTCCGGCATGGTGCAACAATCCGATGCTTGCCATCAACGGCGAAACGGTACAGATGGACGTCGAGAAAGGCTTTGCTTGCATTGAGAGGGACTGGGTTGACGGCGATGCGATCGAGCTGCAGCTGCCGATGGAAGTAAGAACCGTCCGGCGCAATCTTTATGCAACCAGCATAGAACGGGGGCCGCTGGTGTATGTCCTTCCTTTGGGGGAGATTTGGCAGCCGCACATCAAACGGGAGCTTTTCAGCGATTGGGAGGTTTATCCGTCGACGCCTTGGCGCTTCGGTTTGTATGAGGGAGCGGACTTCTCGGTCGCTGCGGAAGATATTCCGCGCCAGCCTTTTCTCGCCGACCAGGCACCCGTTCGAATTAAAACAAGAGGCAGTCTGGTGCGCAACTGGAGGACGGAATTGAACAACGCCGGGACACCGCCGCTTAACCCGGATACGAAGGGTCAAGCTGTGCAGGAGTTGGAGCTCGTTCCTTACGGCAGCGCCAAGCTTAGAGTCGGTGAATTCCCGCTCATTCGCCGAGGGTGATTGGAATAAAGATCAGCTTCGTCATTATACGGCGGAGTCAACCTGTTGAGAAACCCGCGTCTGTATAGGACACAGGGATAGGGTTTCTCTGTTTTGTTCCCTGCTGGCCGGCTCTTACTCACTCTTTTCCCGCTCCTTTTTTACATACATGCCTACAACGAGCTGTACCCAGATCGCTCAGCTTTCAGCCCGCGCGCCCGCTGAGATCCCCGTCCCGGTAACTTCAGTTGGATTTCATGCCACGCAAAATCAGGAAGTAGTCCACTTCTGTTCGCTAGGTTGGATTCTCTCCAGCGAAAATTAATCGACGAGAGCGCTGGAGGGAAAAAGCGGTCAATTCGTTGGATGTTTTCCAACATAGACCGGCCTTTCCGTGAAAAGAGTTTGTTTTGGTGGATGATTTCCAACCGTGGATTGCCGGATTCGCTTCCTTGAGCAACAATGCCGGCCGTTTTAATAAACAACCCGTGATGCTCGTTAGCGAGCGTTCACGGGTTGTTTGCATTTGCGATGTTTATCTTGCGTACAACTCAGCCGGTTGCGGCGGCGCCGGATACGTCAGCGAGCCTTGATCGGCCAAGGTATTCATGTTGTTTGCCTTGAGCATCCGCTCGGACAAGGTGAACAGCGTATCGCCCGCATACAGAATACGGCGCACGGCCTTGGTGTAATCGTAACCGTACTGGCCGCTTGCGGCCATGTCTTCCGCCGTGAGATGCGTGATGCGGCCTTGCAAGGCGAAGCCTTTTTGCGGATCGATCCGGTACACATAAGCGCCTTGGTATGTGAATTCGCCGTAGGCGGGAAAACCGCCCGGGGCCGGCTTCTGATTCTTGTCTCGGATCTCCCTTACTTCCACGGGAAACGCCATGAGCCCTTTGCTCTTGGAGAACAGCAGCGCTTTCGGGTCGTACAGCAGCTCGGAATCGGTGCCCCTGTCGCCGATGACTTCCTTGAACTTTTGTTTCGGGCTACTCACGTCGGACACGTCGAACAGGGCGATTTTCATCCCTTGGTAGTATGCCGTCGTCTCATTCGGACCCATGCCTTTCGATGGAAGCTCAACGGTTTCTTTGCCGAAGCCGATGACATAATTCTCGTTGTAAGGATGCAGATAATCGCTGTAGCCGGGAATTTTGAGCTGTCCCAGCACGGCCGGCTTGGCGGGGTCGCGCAGATCGATCGCGAAGAGCGGATCGACGTTGCGGAAAGTGACCATATAAGCGCGCCCGCCCATGAACCGCGTCGAGTAAATGCGCTCGCCCGGTGCGAGATTCTCCAGCTTGCCCGTGACCGCCATCTCTTCGTCCATCACATAAAGGTTGTTCGTGGACCGCGCGGCGCCGGTTGCCCACATGTCGCCTTTGGTGGTGGCGATCCGGAAAAAGCCGTCATACTCGTCCATTGCGAATTGATTCAGTATCGATCCCGGCACCAACCCTTCACCCGCATAGACCACGGTTCCCCGATCCATTCGGAATTTATATAGCTGCGTCTCCTGGCGGTAAGCGGCTCCGGATGGAATGTATTTGCCCACTGCCACATACAGGTTTTTCGGCGAGGCGTATACGGTTTGGCCGGAGCCGAGGTAACCGGACACCTGCATCTCCCGGTCCGGCCGGTCCAAATCGAGCGCGCCGATGACCATCATGCTCGTATCCGGCGAAGCCGGGAAGTATCGGATGGCATCGAGCGGCAGCCGCTTCAGTCCGGAGGAGTTCGCCGAGTCGCGATAGACCGGCTGGAACGCTGTTGCCGCCTCGGTCGTTTCGCTCTTGCCGGATTCCAT